>JAEUSE010000053.1 GCA_016788805.1 Candidatus Doudnabacteria bacterium | reverse complement strand
CGCACAACCGCGAGAATAACGGTTTCGCGATCCTTAGCGATCAGGCTGTTAATCCGAAACTGAATTTGATATACAGAATCCGAAGAAATTACCGGGGCTAAAATCTCCGGTGTTTTGGCAAGTCCCGCCTGAATGTCGTGGCAAATTTTTGAACTACATTGCCAGACCGTGTCGCCGTCAATTCCAACAAGCCGGTCTTTGTTCTTCTCCACTTCCACGAGCGGGACCGAAAATTGAACAGTAACCAACGGGTCGGCTCCGCAACCGGAAACTTTGACGACATACTGATTCGACGGCTGCTGAGCCACGGCCGCACCAATCAGAAGAAAAAACACAACGCTTAGTGAAAGAATGAATCGTAACATATCTCCCTCCATTGGAAGATGTGGCCTGGTGAACGCCAAGCCATGTTGATGTGTATCCGCCAATGACTGGCGGTATTGAGTTTTTACTCTAGGAGAAGCCCGCTGTGGGAGTCTCCAAAAGTTATTTATTAGACGAACTTTATACATAAAAGTCAATGTTTAGATACAAAAAAAGAGAGCATTAGCTCTCTTTTTCAAATATTTAATTTAAATTACGCTTATCTACCGCCTGCCTCCAGGACGACCTCCGCCGCCAGAGAAAGGCCTACGAGCAGGCCGAGGACCGCGGTCTTCAAACCCGCCGCTACCCGCCGCTGCCAACTGTTCAGGTGTTGGGGCTGCTGCAAAGGGTTTGTGGGTTAAGTTCATACGACCCTGGTCATCTATTTCACTTACCTGCACCTTAAGCGTATCCCCTACATTTACCACGTCTTCAACTCGGTTCACGCGATAATTCGCCAGTTGAGAAATGTGCACCAGCCCTTCTTTGCCGGGCAACACTTCCACAAACGCACCAAAATCCATCAAGCGCGTTACTTTACCTTCATATACTTCACCAGGTTCAACTTCTTTCACAATATTTTGAATCCACTGCACGGCTTTTTCAGCAGCAGCAGCGTCCGTAGACACCACCATCACCTGTCCGCTGTCTTCTATATCAATTTTTACACCGGTTGCGGCAATAATAGCGTTAATAACTTTACCACCGGTACCGATAACTTCACGAATTTTGTCCGGCTTAATAAAGAAGCTCGTAATGCGCGGTGCGTACTTGGAAAGTTCCGCACGCGGCGCAGGCAAGGCTTCTTTCATTTTGCCGATAATAAACATGCGACCAGGTTTAGCCTGCATAATAGCCTTAGCCAAAATTTCCGGGGTTAAACCTTTTACTTTAATGTCCATCTGCATGGCGCTCACACCTTTTTCATTACCGGTAACTTTAAAGTCCATGTGGCCGTTAAAATCTTCTATACCGGCAATATCGGTTAGAACTTTAAAGTTGGAAGGGTTGGACTCGTCCATCACCAAACCCATGGCCACACCGCCGATAACATCGGCAATGGGCACACCGGCGTCCATCAGGGCAAGGCTGCTGCCACAGGTAGAAGCCATGGAGGTGGACCCGTTAGAAGCAATAGCCTCGCTCACTAGACGCATAGTGTAAGGAAAATCTTCCTGCTTGGGCAATACACCGGAGGCTTCTATGGCTTTTTCTGCCAAAGCACCGTGACCAATTTCCCGGCGACCGGGACCCCTCAAAGGCGCCACTTCGCCCACGCTGTAGCCAGGCATATTGTAGTGGTGAATATATCGCTTGGAGGTACCGTCGACTGGGTCTTCTATACCGTCTAAAATCTGTTCGTCACTCTTGCTACCAAGCGTGACCACAGAAAGTACCTGGGTCTCACCACGCGTAAACAGCGCCGAACCATGCGTACGCGGCAGCACACCGACTTCGCAGGTAATTTCTCGGGTTTCGTCCAACCTGCGGCCGTCTACACGACGCTCGTGTTCGAGTATTTGCTTTTGCTGGTATTTCTTAAGTACTTTATCAATGCACTCGTTCACTTCGCGTTCTAAGTTCACACCTTCAATACCTTCGGGGAAGGCAATTTTTACCTGCTCTAAAGTACTTTTAATAAGCTCGTTAATATGTCCTTCGCGAACCTCTTTGCTTCGCACGTACACAGCAGCTTCAATGAGTTCGGGGGTCAACAACTCTTTTACCTTAGCCATTAAGGCATCGTTCGGCAGCACATACGTCCCAACCCGTTCCGGTTTACCTATTTGTGCCTTAAAGTCCAACTGAATTTTGGCAAGGGTGGCCAAATAGGGCTGAGCAAAAGCTACTCCTTCAATAATTTCCTCTTCTGTAACCAGTTGGGCACCCGCCTCAATCATCATTATGTACTCACCGGTTCCGGAAACCACCAGCTCCATCACGCTTTTTTGGCGCTGTTCATGAGTGGGGTTTATCACGTACTCCCCGTCAATTTTGCCTACCCGAACTGCGGCAACCGGACCGTCAAATGGAATACCGGAAATAGTTATGGCCATACTGGCTGCGGTAACTGCTAGCATATCCGGGTCGTTTTCGCCGTCTACACACAAAACCGTCGCCACTACCTGTACATCGTTGCGCATCCCGTCTTTAAACAGTGGACGGAGCGTACGGTCAATGACTCGACCGGTCAAAATGGCATCATCGGTTGCCCGGCCTTCACGCTTTATCCAACGGCTGCCCTTTATTTTTCCCGCCGCGTATAACCGCTCCTCATAATCCACCAAAAGTGGAAAATAATTCATCCCCTCCCGGGCTTTCTCACTCATAACCACCGTCGCTAGTACCACGGTATCGCCTTGGCGAGCAAGCACGGCAGCATCGGCCTGACGAGCCATGCGCCCGGTTTCAAAACTAATTTCTTGATTGCCGACTGTACAGCTAATCTGTTTTTTCTCTAACATACGACATCTTTCTGCGAGAGTGCCGCGCAAGTAGACGACGACTTTAATAAGTCTTCGCGTTATTCACGCACCACTTCGCTTACTAATTGATTAATTATGCGCAAGAGCAATAAAGGCAGTCCACCTATTCAGTGGTACCGCCTTTATTTTCTCGGTCAAAATTTGAAAAAAACTCTTCCACGTCCGGAGTACTACTGTAAATGATGTGTTCTGCGTTGGTTAAGCGACGATTCTCTTGAGGCAGCGTACCCTTGTGGTCGTACCAATTTCGCCAACGCAACTGAAATTCCTGGAAACTCGACGACCCCTCCGGACCGTATAGCTCGTGTAAGACGGTGCTCTTTACTCGATTCGCAATGGCTATAAAGTCACTCCGTTGTTCCAAAGTAAAAGACCCGTGCGTCGCGTAGCTTTCATGCAAGCGTTGGACAGCCTCTTCCGCATATATTCTCGCCACAATCTGCTGGGCTACATCGAGCCACTCAGCGGCGAACTTTTGTGAGTCCAACGCGTCACTCATAAACTAGTTTACTCCTCTGTTTCAGGCTTCGGTGCGACAATTACCTTAGAAGGCGTTGAAGAAATATTTACCTTAAGCTTTAAACGATCAACTAGCTTGTCAAAACGCTTCGCGTCTTCCTGACGGAGGTATCGAAGCAACCGACGGCGATTGCCAACCATTTTAAGCAAACCACGGCGGGAATGATTATCTTTACGGTGCACTTTAAGGTGCTCGCTTACCAACTCGATTTCCCGAGTTAAGATAGCTATCTGCACTTCCGGACTCCCGGTATCGTCTTTATGAGTGCGGTATTTCTTGATAATCCCGTCTTTATCTTGCTTTGTAAGCATTGCGTATTCACCCCACCAACGGCGGGATGCCTTTCTCTACACGAAACCCGGTGCTTAAGCCGAGCTCGTGGCTAATTACAAGTGAACTCATTATACAAAAATCCCTGGAAATAAGCAAATTTGCCCTTACATAGGTTATACTATGTATATATGGATACCCCCACTCAACGTTCTAGAAACCCACTAGACAAATACATACAGGAATTTCTGGAATATTGCGAGATAGAAAAGAACAAGAGCGACAAGACCATCCGCAATTACGACCACTACTTACACAGGTTTGCCGCGTTTGCCGGAGAAGAAAGCTGCACACACCCAAAGCAGATAAACCTGGAGCTTGTGCGTAAGTATCGGCTCTTTCTAAATAGGTATGTGAACGATAAAGGCGACCGACTAAAGCTCATTACCCAAAACTATCACGTTATAGCACTGCGTGCATTTCTTAAGTACTTAAGCAAGCATGACGTAGAAACACTGGCCCCGGAAAAGATAGAGCTTGCCAAGAACCCCAGCCGGCAAGTGGAAAGCCTGGAAGGTGACGAACTCTCCAGAATATTTAAAGCCCTGGAGCAGGAGCCGGAGGAGTTACTTCGCCTCCGGGACAAAGCTATTCTACTTACGCTCTTCTCAACAGGAGTGCGTATTAGCGAACTCACCTCGCTCAAACAACAAATGGTGAATACCGATCGAGCGGAATTCACCGTGCGGGGCAAAGGTGACAAATTACGCTTAGTGTTCCTATCGCCGGATGCCGCCGCCGCCATTAAAGCCTACTTAAAAAAGCGTACCGATAACCACCCCGGTTTGTTTATTGCCCACAGCAAAGTCGGAAAAAGCGTAGAAGCGGAAATTACCGCCCAAGGTTTTAAGCGATCGGAAAAAAATGACGGAAAAGCCGTCGGACTCTCCGCCCGTTCCATACAGCGGCTCATACACAAATACGCTATGTTGGCGGGTATTACCCACAAAGTCTCCCCGCATACTTTCCGCCACAGCTTTGCTACCGATTTACTCCGTAACGGGGCGGACATTCGCTCCGTGCAAACCATGCTCGGTCACGCCAGCATTACCACCACCCAAATTTACACCCACGTAACAACCGAAGGTCTCCGCGAAGTACCCCAAAAATTCCACGCTAAAAAATAAAACACAACGCCCGGCGCATGGCCGGGCGTTATACGTAACTCCTAGAACTCATAATAAAAGCTTAATACCACTTCCTTCCGTTCATCATACTCACTGCGTTGTGCAGTACCATGTTATTTTGGAACTCAACTTCCAACTCTGAAGTAAGCTCCACCAACGGCTCATCACAGTTTGGGCATAATTTAGGTTCGCCCTCTGAGAAGCCGCACGTTCGGCATATATAGGTGCGCATACACATCACCCCCTTTCGCCGACTTATACACTACCATCTCCTGCTACCTCTGGTATACGCTCTCGCGTCTTGCGTGTCAAACAGTTATCCCCCAAAAGCTAAAAGGATTACCCTTTTTTAAGGATGTCGATGTATTTTTGGATAGCAAATTTGCTTTTTGCGCCCCCATAAGACATATACCGAATTTTACCGAAGACAGACCGTTCAAACCAAGCACGATCATGCACTCCGCCCAAACTCCAGGCAATACCTGCATAGCCGTTTGGATCACGACCGTCCAGAGAATAGGTGTCGTTCAGATACACGGCAATACGATGAGCTTCGGTGACTGAACGAGTCCACTCTAAAATTTTCTTAGCCCAGTACATGCGCAAATAGCCGTGCATTTTACCTCGCTGAACCATTTCTGCCTGAGCTGCATTCCAAAGTTCGTCGTGAGTCCTCCCCTGTTCTAGTTCCGCCAACGTATAGACATACTCACGCTTGTCGCGCGCGTGCTCGTGCAACGTTTTTTGCGCCCATGCTGGGTAGCCTTTGGGAGATTCGTAGTGCGGATTATAAAAACAAAAATTATCCGAAAGCTCGCGACGCACTACTAACTCTTCTATAAACGCAGCCGCATTTCCCCGTGCTCCAGCTGCACCATTTTTAGCTTTGTCGAGCACATCGTGAACATGTAACCCATGACTCGCTAACAGGTCTAACACAACCCGCTGGGCGGATAGCTGTCCAAAATGCAAGTACGGGGAGAGATTGGATTGACCGTCCAGTGTCGGATCGTTCCGATCAGTATCGTACGTACGCAGCTTGGTTGATAAAAAATGAGCAAGCACTTTACGTGCAGCCGCCTCCCCCGGAATAATCCACTTCAGTGAGCGGACCGCGTGATCACTGGATATATGAGATCGTATCCACGCCCAATCCGTTTTGTGGAGAAAACTTGCGGACTTCTGCGCAGGAGAAAGCACAGTGCGAGGAAACTCTTCCAAATATTCGGGCAGTAGCTTATGTAGTTTTGGTCGCAAAGTGTACGCGCCAAACTCTTGCTTTTGACTTGCTACCCAAGCCGGTACAATATTATGCGCGTCTACTTCATAGAACGGTATCCTAACCTTGTCCGCAATGTGTTTTTGCCACGCTCGGTGGTGTCGCAACGGAGAAAAATCGGATATGAGTATTGAGGCCTCATGTGCTCGTGTAAACTGTACCAGCTCCACCTGCGGGTGTCCCATTAGAAAATAAAACGGTACGTGCTTGACTGCCAACTCTTTTTCCATCTCGGCTAACCCGGACAACATAAAATCCACCATGCGTTCTGTCGCATGGGCAAATTTTTTGCGTAGACAAAAGGCCACTATCACCGGCACATTAAGCGCACGCGCCCGTTCGCAGGCATACAAAAACGCCCAGTTGTCGCGCACGCGCTGGTCACGGCTCATCCAATACACTACAGGACCAATCTCTTTTGAGGCAGCTATTTTATTTATCTGCCGCACTCGTCCTTGATGGACCATATTATTTTTTAAGTTTTACAAAACGAAATCAGGCCGCCCTGCTTTTATTATCTTTTAGTACGTGGTAGACTCCCGGGCTGACAGATAACAGAATAATCAAAATAATACCCGGGGCAATGTATTTCTCTACGTTTGGTACTGTGGTACCAAGCCAATACCCGAGCAAAGTAAGACCCACTGCCCACAGTAAAGCGCCAAT
>JAEUSE010000052.1 GCA_016788805.1 Candidatus Doudnabacteria bacterium | reverse complement strand
AAATAGACAAGCAGTTTGACGAAGTACGAGATAACGTTAACTCACTACAAACATCCGTTGATAAACTGGTAGGACAAGTCCTTTCTTTTCAGTAAGAAATGACTATCATGAGCATGAAAGTAAACCGTATGGAATCCTGAATACAAACGGTTTCGGTTAAAATTGGAGTACCGTGCGAAGTATAAATTTAAGTAAAAAAACACAAACACATCTCAGCTTTACGTCGGGGTGTGTTTTTTAAATCAACTATTAAAATTATCGTAGGATAAATGTGGGCAACAAAGCTCCGGAATAATCGGTTATGTAGTAGGTGTTCGGGCCGTACGTTACACTGGCGCCTTTTACCGAACCGTTTACGGTGTACACATAGGCCGGTTGGGCGCCTACTGTGCCGGTACCTATATTACTTATGTTAGAGCTCAAGGCAAGTTCAGCAGGAATACCGTTTACAAAGTTAGTTGCATTTGGCAAAACTACAACTTCACTTAACACTTTACCTTTTGCGTTAAACACTGCTACTCTCCCCTGCTCCACCTCTTGCACAGTGCTACCTGCCGGGGCGCGGAAGCTAAACCCATGCGCACTGGTGTACGTATAGGCCGGAGTTACGCGCGTGTTTGCTCCAGCCACTTTTGCCGGAGGGGTTGGCTGTGCCACTACACTCGGTTCGTTTGTGTACGTACTCGAAATGCGCGGTACGGGCGAAGTCTCGTCTATTACGAGCGCAGGCGGCTGCACGAGTGAAGGCTGATCCGGGTTCACAATAACTGCGGGCAAACCGGAATCGGCAGTGCTTGCGGTGTGCACGGGTGTCTGCAAATTATTAATTATATCCTCCGGCGCGTTAGCCACTTTGACTCGCAACTGCAACGCCGACCTACCCACGAACACTAAGTAACCAAGCACGAACACAACCAATACAACCATGAGTGAGGTTTCTACATGGCGCCGACTAAACCAACTCTTGTGCGGTTGTACGGAGCTCACTACTTCTTCCACCAGCTGCTGGTCTTCCGGCGCAACCTCGGACGGTCTTAGGTTTGGGGGTAGTTCTTCATTCATACGAAAAAGTATTATTAAGCTGAATTATTACCAAAAAAGCAATTTTCATATTAGTATACTCTTGTTTGAGAGTCAGGACAAGAGAACCTTGCATTACGAGCTAAAACCAGGCCTTTTGTTTTTGAAGCGTTTTAACTAAGAAGTCGGCCAAAAACAAAAGGCCTTTGCATAAACACAAAAGCCACCTACGAATAGGTGGCTTCATGCAGCTCCGAAGAGCTGGCTCCAATTAGAGGCGCTTCTTAGCGGTCTTCTTGGTAGCTTTCTTTTTGCCGGTCTTTTTTGCGGCTTTTTTCTTTGCTGCCATTTGTGCTAGTCTCCGTGAGATACGTGCTAATTTTTGCGCGCATCCCTTAATTTTTCTACTGCCTAGTTCAATAAAGAACTAAGGTTAGTAGTAGTTTAAAAATGCTTCTGTGTTTCTTTGTGTTACCGGTTACGCTTTGATGTTCGATACTACTCTCACACCAACCTTCGCGTTTATTTTTTGCATTCAAAACATTTTATGCAAAGTAGTTTTGTATGCGAAGGAATAAATTCTGTTTCTAAATATTTGTTTGTACAAAGTACTACACATCAATTATACCGATTATTATTTTCGAGTGTCAAGCATACATTGTTGATAACTTTTACAAAAAAATAGTAATAAGTAATTAAAAAACAGTAATAAGAAAAGAACGAATCAATAAAAAAATCTTTGCAACGCAAAGATTTTTTCTAATTACTTATTACTACTCATCTATTCTTCAAACACACCTTCGCTCGTAATATTAGTTCGTCGGCGGGAACGCTTGCGAGCAATGCGAGTCCGAGACAAATTTCGTTCCAGCAAAGCCGCCGTAACAGCATATTCTTGAGCAGAGAGAGAAGCCGCCTGAGCCAATCTTTCTCGAGCTTTCTGCACTGCCTGCTCCGCGCGGGCGAGGTCGATTTCCGCGACATACTCCGCGGAATCCGCTAAAGCAATCACTTGACTACCGGGTTCTACCTGCAAAAAACCCCCGCTGGCATGGAGCGATTGAGTAGTGTTTTCTTGAACCACCACTATCTCTCCCGGTACAAGTTTGGCGACCAATGGGGCATGATGCGGCAATACAGTTATTTGCCCTAACTCGGTCATACAGGTAATACTCTCTGCCTGCCCGTCAAACAACGTACGTTCGGGAGTAACAAATTTAAAATGAATTGAGTTCATAATATATTTCACCGCGGATAAACGGATAACGCTAATATCGCAGACTAGGAACTGGCAACAATACACATGGTGAAAATCTGAGTTATCCGTGAAATCTGTGCATCTGTGGTTTATTGTACTTGGTCTATTGTTCCTTTCATGTAGAACGCCTGCTCGGGCAAGTGATCAAGCTCGCCGCTTAATATTTTCTTAAACCCGCGGATGGTATCGGCTAAGGACACATACTGCCCCGGGCTACCGGTAAATATTTCGGCCACAAAGAATGGCTGACTCAAAAAGCGTTGGATTTTGCGGGCGCGGGCCACAGTCACTTTGTCTTCCTCGGGCAATTCTTCCATACCGAGAATGGCAATAATATCTTGCAACTCTCTATATCGTTGCAATGTTTTCTGCACGGCACGGGCAGTGTCATAGTGTTCTTGACCGACAATGTGCGCGTCCAAGATGGTTGAAGTTGAATCAAGCGGATCTACCGCCGGGTAAATAGCCAACTCAGACAACGCACGGGAAAGCACCACAGTGGAGTCCAAATGAGCAAAAGTCGTAGCCGGAGCCGGATCGGTTAAGTCGTCTGCCGGTACGTACACAGCCTGCACAGAGGTAATAGAACCTTCTTTGGTAGAAGTTATACGCTCCTGTAGTTCACCCATTTCCGTAGCCAAAGTCGGTTGATACCCTACCGCGCTAGGAATGCGACCCAACAAAGCGGATACTTCACTTCCGGCTTGCGTAAAGCGGAAAATATTATCCACGAAGAGCAGAATATCGGCTTTGCTGGCGTCGCGGAAGTACTCGGCCATTGCCAACCCAGAAAGCGCGACACGCGCACGCGCGCCCGGCGGCTCGTTCATTTGGCCGAACACCATGCTCATTTTGTCGATAACACCCGACTCTTTCATTTCGTGGTACAAGTCATTCCCCTCCCGGGTACGTTCCCCTACACCGGCAAACACCGAAAGACCGCCATGCGCTTTGGCAATGTTGTTAATCAGCTCTTGAATAACTACTGTCTTACCTACGCCCGCACCGCCGAACAAACCTACTTTACCACCTTTGAGAATAGGACAAATGAGGTCAATAACCTTAATACCCGTTTCCAAAACCTCACTCCGGGTGGACTGCTCGGTAAGCAATGGAGCAGGTCGATGGATAGGATAGCGCGCTTTTACCAAAGCCTGGTCTAATGGTTTGCCATCTATCGGCTCACCCAACACATTAAACATGCGGCCCAAGGTCACCTCGCCTACAGGAACTTCTATTCCGGTACTTATTACCCGCGCTTCCATACCTCGTTTTAAACCATCGGTTGAGGACATGGCAATGGTGCGGACGGTATTATTCTTGAGTTGCTGCTGCACCTCAAGCGTCAGCGTCGTGTCATTAAACGTTACCTCGATTGCCGCGTAAATATTTGGCACACCTTCGGAAAACCGTACATCAACTACCGGCCCAATGACTTGGGTCACCACCCCCGCGCTCTCCGTTGTAACTTTCTTCTTGCTCTTTTCCATATAAATCTTATTACAAACATTCTCGAATTACGAAGCATGAATTATGAATTACGTAATTCCAGATTCTTAATTCTTAATTCGAGTTTTCTAAAGCTATTTTACCAGCGGTAATTTCACTCAACTCCGTAGTGATCTTATTCTGTCGTAGTTGGTTAAAGGTAAGGGTTAAGTCTGATATAATATCACCCGCACTCTCTGTGGCATTCTTCATCATAATCATGCGGCTACTATGTTCGGCGGCATCGCTTTCTAAAACTGTTTGATACATTTGGCTTTCTAGAATTCGAGGCAATAGATGCTCCAACACCGATTCAGGGGTAGGCTCGAACTCATATTCCACTTTTGAGTTTAATGAGGCTTGCGCAGCCCGGGTCTCAGTACCTGCCCCCTGTTCTTGGGCGTATGAATCTCCTGCGCCCTGAGGCCGCATAAACGGTAAGAGTTGCTGTACTCGCGGTTCAGAAACGAGCGTAGACACAAATTTGTTGTACACCACAAATGCGCTTTTGTACGTCCCTTCGGCAAACCCTTGCGTGAGGACACGCGCTATAGGCTGAATAATACTACTGTCCGGCACAGTATCCGGCTTGCTAAAATCCGCAACTAAATGTCTCCTGAGGCGCGCGGCCATTTCTGCCGCCTTTTTACCCATTACTATATAGTCAATATTGTCAGTGCCAACTGTCTGCTCCAGACTTCTCAGCTTACTAAACAGGTTAGCATTAAAACTACCTACCAGTCCTCGATTTGTAGAGATAACCACCACAGCCACGCGCGCAGCCTGGGGCTTTGCCGCCAGTAAACTGGACAGCGCGCTCTCGGCAATCTCGTCACTCACGTTTCCTGAATCTATGGATAGCGAATGCAGCATTCCCCAAGCCAAGTCCGCATAGCTGCGACTTGCCAGAGTAGCAGCCTGGCTCTTGCGCATTTTCGCTGCGGACACCATCTGCATTGCCCGCGTTACTTTACGGGTCGATTTAACAGATTTAATTCTGCGGGTTAGCTCTTGTGTGGATGCCATGGTAAGTTGTTAGCAGCTAGTAAATTAGCTATCAGCTAAATGCTAAATTGCAAAAAGCTAATTCGTTTGCTTAAAATTAGTAATCGCTTCTTTTAGCTTTGCCTCGGTGTCTTCAGTTAGTTCCTTAGCCTCACGGATAGCTTTCATTACTTCTCGACCCTGACCTTCCATAAACTCTAGAAACTCCCGTTCCCACTCGCTTACTTTATCTACCGCGACGTCATCTAAATACCCGTTGTTAGTAGCGTACAAAATGACGACCTGTTTTTCCAACGATACCGGAGAGTACTGTGGCTGTTTAAGCACTTCGGTCATACGGCGGCCGGTGTCGAGCGCTTTCCGGGTTGCTTCGTCTAAATCGGAGCCAAACTGCGCAAAACTTTCCAACTCACGAAACTGGGCCAAAGAAAGTTTAAGTTTACCCGCCACCTTTTTCATGGCTTTGGTTTGCGCGGAGGAGCCCACGCGGGACACGGAAGTACCCACGTTTAACGCCGGTCTCACCCCCTTGTAAAACAAATCTGCTTCTAAGAAAATTTGCCCGTCGGTAATGGAAATAACATTGGTCGGAATGTAAGCGGAAATATCTCCGGCCTGGGTTTCAATAATCGGCAACGCGGTTAACGACCCGCCGCCATAATCGGCGTTCAGTTTTGCCGCACGCTCAAGTAGACGGGAGTGGAGATAAAACACATCTCCGGGATAGGCTTCACGACCCGGCGGACGACGTAAGAGTAAAGAAATTTCCCGGTAGGCCACGGCTTGCTTGGAAAGGTCATCGTACACAATAAGCACATCTTTACCCTGATCCATAAAAAACTCACCCATCGCGCACCCGGCGTACGGTGCCAAGAACTGCAGAGCGGCCGGTTCCGACGCTGCCGCAGATACCACAATGGTATAGTCCATCGCCCCGCGCTCAGTGAGCTCGGCAATAATTTTTGCAACTTTGCTTTCTTTTTGACCGATGGCCACATAGATACAAATCATGCTCTGGTCATGCTGATTCAAAATAGTATCTATAGCTACAGCCGTTTTGCCGGTTTGTCGGTCACCAATTATAAGTTCGCGCTGTCCGCGGCCGATAGGAATAAGCGCGTCAATAGCCTTAATACCGGTTTGCACCGGCTGCTTGACTGACTGACGAGTAATCACGCCGGGAGCAATTTTTTCTACCGGATAAAATTTTTCTGCCTGAATGGGACCCCGACCGTCTTTTGGCTCACCCAAAGCGGATACAACCCGGCCCACCAACGAGTTTGCCACCGGAACGGAAAGGATCTTACCCGTCGCCTTTACCGTGTCACCCTGCTTGACCTTTAAGTAATCGCCCAACAGAATGGCGCCCACGCTGCGCTCTTCCAAATTCAAAGCCACACCGGTCACGCCGTTACCGAAATCGAGCATTTCCATACTCGCTACTTGCCCAAGGCCGCTCATGCGAGCAATACCGTCGCCCACTTCCAAAACCGTGCCAACCTGGTTCACCTGTGGGTCGGTACTTACGCTTGCAAGTTTGCTTTTTAGTTGATCTAGTATTTGAGTTGAGTCCATAATCGTTAAGATTCTGATTAGATTTTGCAACGAGAAATAGTTCTACAATTCCTTAACTCGACAATTCATTTTTCATCCTCTCAAGTTGACTTTTAACGCTTGCATCCACCAGCGTATCGTCAACTCGCAATACCATGCCGCCCACCAACTCATCGTCCACTTGGCTGCGAACCTCTAAGCGCGCGCCGGCGAGGGCATTCAGCTCGTCGAGTATTACTTTATTCCGAGTAACTTCCCGGGCAAAAGTAGATTGTACCTGCGTCGGCATCTGTTCGTTCTTCAACAAATGTTCAAACTCGGCCGTAATCTCGGACAACTTTTCCAGGTCGCCATTTTTGCTCAACAACGCCACTAAGTTTTCAATAATAAGTTCATAATCTTCCGGGCGTGATTCTTGGACTGCCAAAAGTAACGCGCGAGCATACTCT
>JAEUSE010000051.1 GCA_016788805.1 Candidatus Doudnabacteria bacterium | reverse complement strand
GCAGCACCCCGGCGGTGCAGATGCTATTATTTCTTTGTGTGGTACAGACGGCTCCTCTGCCTTTAATGACCAACACGGCGGCGAGCGCCGTCCAGCGAATGAACTGGCCGGGTTTAAGATAGGCGTATTAGCACAGTAAGTTTTTAATGATTGCGTATGATTGAAGTTGAACTGAGGGCTTTTGTTGATTCTGTTACATACAATCGTTTATTAGGTGCTTTTGGAATTGCAAAAGAACATACGAGGCAAGTCACTTATTATTTGGATACAAAGGTAGATACTCGTATCCAAGTTTCCACCCGAGGCGGAAGAGTGTGGCAAAAGCTTGGTAAGATGCATGCGGACGCTAGAGAAGAATATGAGTTGGTTCTAACACAGGCGGAAGCGCGCACTATGCGGGCTCTGTTTGCAAATCTTGGTTTTGGAGTAAAAGTTGCATGGTTTCGTGAGCGTTCCTTGTTTCAGCTGGGTGATATTGTTTGGACCGTTGATGATACTATTGGATATGGAAAAATAGTGGAGGCAGAGTTATTGGTGGATGAATCTGCAGTTGAGGGGGCTCGGATAAAGCTGCAAAATGCATTTGCAAAACTGGGCATAGCTATACCTGAGAAGGTAGTTTTTGATGAGGCGTATAAGCAGTATCTGTTGACCTGGGAGACGCTCACTCAAGGGTTAGATGAAACCTGGGTTGAGGCGCTGGGTGCATAGCCCGTGCTAATCTCTCGCGAGCGTAATGCCAATTACTTGTGAGGTGCCGTGTTGTTTCAATATTTTTGCTGCTTCGCTGAGCGTGCTACCGGAGGTGGTGACGTCGTCTACCAGGAGTACTGTTTTTTTATGGACATCTGCCTGTGTAGCTAGGGAAAAGCAGTTGGCTACATTGGTCAACCGGTCAGCTTTTTGCAAATCTTTTTGTGTTTTGGTTTGCCGGTGTCGCAAGAGCACCTCGGCGTATGGCACCTTGAGGTCCGTTGCCATACGACGTGCCAAAATGGCGGCTTGATTAAACCCCCGCCAGCGTTGCCTATAACGATGCAGGGGCAGAGGAGTTATAAGAGTCTGCGTATTGTCTAAGTCGGTGTATTGGGTAACGAGGCGGCTGAGGCCCGGCGCGACTTCAGAGAACGCATCAGGAATAAATTTGTACTTACCCGCAATGATGAGTTCAGACACGCGGACATTCTTGTAGTCGTACAGGGACAGTACTTGATCGAGCATGTGTTGGTGTGTACATGTGGCATGCGTGAGACCGGCGAGGTTCGGTGTATGACATACCGCACAGCATTGTGCTTGGACGGGGGACAACAGACTCAGGCATGCGGCACAAAGCGCTTTCGGACTTTCTTGTTTGCATACCACGCAGCGTATCGGTAGGAGTGCCTGGAGTATGGCGTTATATACATCGGTAAATAGGGGATGCATACTATTTAGGGACAAGTGACAAGTGACAAGAAAAAACTGTCCCGTTGGGACAGTTTTTATTTACGCGGGGACGGCAGCACGGGCTTTTGCCTTTTCAACCTTGAAAGTTATTTTTTCGTTTGCAACATCGGCTAGCACAGTCGAGCCAGGGGTGACCCGGGAGAGTATAATTTTTTCAGCCAGCGGATCTTCGATAAGTGTTTCTACGTTTTTGCGAATGAAGCGCGCACCTTGTTGGGGGTCAAAGCTTTGTTCAGCTATATACTTCGTGAGCGCCGCCGTTGTTTTGAGCTGTATGCGTTGCGCTTTTAGGCGAGCGGCGAGTTCCGCTAATTGCAACCCGGCGATTTTGCGCAGCTGGGTCGGCCCAAGAGGTTTAAAAACCGTGATTTTATCTATCCGGTTTAAAAATTCCGGTTTAAAGGATCGCTTCACTTGTTCGAGTACGCCGTCTTTAATGCGGGTGTATTCCGTTTCCAATTCTTCGATTTTAGGTGTGCGGGCGTTACCGGCCTCGCGCTCCGCAAAGCCGATTTTGGCGGCTTCAATAGTGAGCTCCTGCATGCCGAGGTTGCTGGTCATGATAATGACCGTATTGCGGAAAGAGACCGCCTTACCTTGCGCGTCGGTGAGCGTGCCGTCTTCCAATATTTGCAGCAAAATATTAAACACATCCGGGTTGGCTTTCTCTATTTCGTCGAAGAGTACCACGGAATATGGCTTACGGCGTACGGCCTCCGTAAGTTTGCCGCCGTCATCGTAACCAACGTACCCGGCCGGGGCGCCAATAAGTCGGGATACATTATGTCGCTCCATGAACTCCGACATATCTACTCGCACCAAAGCGTTTTCGTCTTGGAACACTTCTTTGGCAATGACTTTGGCGGTTTCGGTTTTACCGACGCCGGTGGGGCCCAAGAAAATAAAGGAACCAAGCGGGCGTTTCGGATCGTGTAAACCGGCGCGACTTCGGCGGATGGCCCGAGCTACTTCGGTGATGGCTTCGGCTTGGCCAACGATGTGAGATTGCAACACCTCTTCTAAGTTGCTTAAACGGCCAATTTCCGTGTTGGTCAGTTTATCCAAAGGGATTTTGGTCATCATGGATACCGTGTGGGCGATATCTTCAGCGGTAATTTCTCGTACCGGAATTTTTGACTCCTTTTGCAGTTCAATTTCTAAGTCTAATTTTTGTTTGTTGAGCAAGCCCTCTTGCAGTCGCAGGTGCTCCGCGGTGGCAAAATCTCCTTGCCAGACTGCCTTGGTTTTTTCAGTTTCCAAGCTTTGTAGGTCTGCTTCAATTTTCTTTTTTTGTCTCAGAGTCTTAGAGTTGCCTGAAAGCGCGCGCAAGAAAGCCGCGGTTTCATCAACTAAATCTACCGCCTTATCAGGTAGATAATGGTCTTGAATATACCTATCGGAAAGCTCGACGGCTGCGGTAATGGCCGCGTCGGTAATACTGACGCGATGGTGTTGTTCATAGTTGGGCCGTAGACCTTTAAGGATGGCCACTGCTTCGTCCGGGCTTGGTTCTTCGACCAAAATAGACTGGAACCTGCGTTCGAGGGCGGAGTCGTGCTCAATGTGTTTTCGGTACTCGGCGAGAGTGGTGGCGCCAATAACGCGCACTTCGCCTCGAGCCAGGCCCGGTTTGAGAATGTTGGCCGCGTCTAAGCTTCCTTGAGTGGCGCCTGCGCCTACCATGGTGTGTAGCTCGTCGATAAATAATACTATGTTCGGGTCAGCCTTTACCTCGTCGATAATTTGCTTGAGCCTCTGTTCGAACTCGCCTCGGAACATGGAGCCTGCGATAACTAAAGCTAAGTCGAGCGATAGAATGCGTTTATCCAGCAAGCTGTCAGGCACCTCTCGGTTGGCAATCGCTAAGGCTAAACCTTCTACAATGGCGGTTTTGCCTACCCCGGCCTCGCCAATAAGGACCGGGTTGTTTTTGGTTCGGCGTCCCAGTATGGAGGTCATGCGCTCAATTTCTTTTTTTCGACCAATCACCGGGTCGACTTTGCCTTCCTGAGCTTTTTTGGTAAGGTCAGTCGTAAAATATTCTAGCATTTGCCCTTTTTGTTGGGATAGCTGTTGCGGGGCACCGGCCATTGATCCGGGGCCACCTTGTTCGGCTCCTTCGGGGAAGCGGGAGATGTTCTCGAACGCGCCCAACAGACTGTGCTCAAGTTCGTGGCTATCCACGCCGAGTTTGGATACAATTACCTTTGCCCGGTTGCCTTGCATGGAAATAATGCCGTACAGAAAATGCTCAGTACCGATGAATTGGTAGCCGAATTGGCTGGCGGCAATAGCCGATCGTTCGATGGCAGTTTTTAAGTTTTCTGAAAGTGTGGGCTTCCAGTGGTCTACCTTGTGGTTCGCGTTAACCGCGTCAATTTCCGGTCGGAGTCGATCCGGGGTCACGCCGGCGCGGGTTAAGGCTTCGGAGGCGAAAGAATTCTTTTCCGACACAATACCAAAAAGCAAGTGCTCGGTGCCGATGTGGTCGCACTGAAGCTCTTCGGAAATCATTTGTGCGGCAATGAGCGCGTTTTTGGCGCGGCTGGAAAGTCGTTCTAAAATAAATGCAAAATTTGCCATATGTTCACAGATGCACAGATATCACGGATAACACAGATGTTCTTTCTATACGCTAACGTATCGGTGGGGTGATGCCTGTGTACAATATTACTTATTATCAGTCTACCAAGGAGAGTGATAATTGTCAACTAACCACAGATGTACAGATAGCACGGATTACACAGATGTAATAACAACAGAATTAATGATTCAAAGATCTGCGTTATCTGTGCATCTGTGGTTGATGTTACACTTACAGTATACCGTATTAACACGAATTACGAATATCGAATTATGATTTTTGTATGCGCCGTGATTCATAATTCTTAATTCATACTTCTGCCTTGCATGTGGTCCAAACCCGCTAAAGCCAAAGACGGAAATAGTTATGACGATGCCTATAAGTATGCAGTGCGGCTTTTAGAGTTGCAACTACGCTCTGAAGGTGAGCTGCGCGCTAAGATGAAACAGAAAACCTATACCGAAGCCGTAATTAACCAAGTGTTGGAGAGTTTAACCAAGGCTGGGTTTGTAAACGATGAGCGGCTCATTGAGAGCACAATTCGGAACTTTAAAGAATACAAACCATACGGCTTTAGCCAAGTGAAAGTAAAGCTTATACAGCGCCAATTTCCAAAAAGTTTGATTGAGCAGGCTCTCGCTGATTTTTTTACTCCGGAAGATGAATTTGTGGTAGCTCGGCGTTTACTGGAGAAACTACAAGGCCGCGTCCGGGGCGATACCGAACAAGCTATAAAACAAAAACTCATACAGCGTTTACGGTCGCACGGCTTTCGTTCTCAGGTCCTCTTCAAAGCCTTCAAGGGCGAAGTCTGGGATGAGTAGGAAAAAGGGTTACCCTTGTGTTGCACAAGGGTAACCCTTTTCGTGGGATACAAACTATACAGGCAAATGCAAAGCGGTTCTAATTTTTACTACATCTTGTGCTAGTTCTTGCACTTTTGCTTTAATATCCTCATGGTTTACCGGCTCGCCAAAGTGGTTTTGCATAGGTTCTGCCACAGTGCCGGCAATGATACGTGCTAGTTCCTCGGTCTGTTCGACTGCAAACTGTTTTAACTCCTTGGTTTGCTCTGCTAGACTAGCTTTTAGATTGTCCTTAGTGACAAGATTGGTTAAATCATCTTTTGTGGCAAAACTTTTCAGGTCGTCTTTCGTTGCTAGGTTTTTGACGACAGAATCAAAATATTCTTGAGTAAGTTCCATGGAAGTTTTTCTCCTTATGAAAAATTATACCACTTTGTTCGGCGTTGGCAATTTTGCGTTCCAAATTTAACATTATGCATTTTAAAGGTTCATCTCGCGGAGGCGTTTGATTCGATCGGTTAGCGGTGGGTGGGTATTAAACAAGCCGGCGACCCAGGAAAGTGTTTTGCCTCGGCTCGCTTGCGGGCTGTCTAGGTGGAAGGGGTTGGCAATGTACATATGGGCCGTGGCTTTGTTGGCTACTTCTAGCGGTTCTTGGTCTTGTGCGATTTTTTCTAAAGCTTTGGCTAAACCTTCGGGGTAGCGGGTTATGAGCGCTCCGGACGCGTCCGCGAGGTACTCGCGTTGTCTGGATACGGCCAGTTGCATGAGGGTGGCAATAATAGGTGACAATACGGCCAGGACCAAGCCAACAATCATGAAAATTTGGTTGTTGCCTCCTTCTTCGCTGTCGCGTTTTCGGTGGCCGCCAAAGAATGAGGCGCGTAAAAACCAATCGCCGAGTAGGGTAATGGTACCTACTAAGACTACAACTAGGGTCATAACAAGAATGTCGTAGTTGCCGACATGAGAAAGTTCGTGCGCAATTACCCCTTCCAGCTCGGTTTTATCTAACCGTTGGAGGGCGCCGGTAGTAACGCAGACCACCGCATGCTTTGGGTTTCGGCCGGTAGCAAACGCGTTTATGGCGCTATCTTCTATTATATAGATGCGCGGTAAGGGGAGTCCGGCCGCTATGGTAAGGTTTTCTACCGCTCGAAACAGCTCCGGTGAGTCTTTGCGGTCAATTTGACGGGCCCTGCTCATGGCCAGGGTAATGGAGTCGGAAAAATAGTAAGAAATAAGTGCGGACACCGAAGCGAACACTACCGCAAAACCAACCAAGCCGGGCTGACCGTAGGCCCGACCAAACACATACCCGAGAGCAGTAACAACTATTAGAAATAGTCCGATTATAAGTACGGTCTTGCGTTTGTTTTGACCAATTGCGTTATATGTAATCATAAACTCGAAATCCCAATATCGAAATACGAAACAATCTCAAAATATAAATATCAAATGTTCTAAACTATTCTGATTTGCGAATGATAGAACCAAAAATCATAGTTAGTTCGTTTGCTTCTTGTGTAAGGCGTTGCTTTTCTTTCTCAAGTGATTCCGTATTTACCTGAATTAGTTTTAACCAGTAAGTGGTTTCTTTTGCTTCTTTGCGGCAAATCTTTGTCCGCATTACAAAGTCTTTCTTGCTTAGCGACTCATTGGCTTCTATGTAGTTTGCACCTACTGAACCGGAAGATCTTATTACTTGCTTACCGTCCTCAACATTAGCAGCAGTTTTAGGTAGCTGAATTATAAAAGCACGAACGTCTTTTGCAAAACGCAGAGTTCTGTCTTCTAAATCGTATTGTTTTTGATTTAGAATTTCCGACATTTGTATTTGTTTCGGGTTTAGTGTTTCTTATTTCGAGTTTTCAAGTGAAGCTAAAACTTCACTTGAACCGGCTGTCCCTCAACGCCCTTCTCGTCTATATCGAAGAACTCGCGAACCTTAAAGCCAAGGGCAGAAGCAAACAGGTTGGTA
>JAEUSE010000050.1 GCA_016788805.1 Candidatus Doudnabacteria bacterium | reverse complement strand
CAATTGTGGCGAAAGAATAACAGAGTCGAGGGAGAGGTATTGCAGACCGAGCCTCATAGTAATCAGCACGAGTCCCTCCATAGTAAGTTACTTATAGACCAGGCATTGTCTAAACTTTCAGAATCCGATCAAGAGTTGTTACGCCTTCGGTACATTGCCGACTTATCTATTAACGAAATTGCCAAAACGCTTAATAGTAATTCCGTAGCCGTTCGAGTGCGGGTGTCGCGCGCCTTGGCCCGGGCTCGCTTGGTCATTAATACCTCACATGTATGAAAAAGTTACACACAATAGAACAGGAGTTGGCGGAGTGGGGGAAGGCTAACCGAGGGTTACCGAGTAATGCCGCCATGGTGAAGCAGCAGTTTATAAGCCGGGCAGCTGCCCGTGCCGGTGAACAGGATTCAAGACAGGTTCGTCGTGTGCCGTGGTTCTCCTTTGCCTTAACGGGTCTTGCGGTTGTTGCGTTTGTCATATTGAGCCCACAAGCCGACAAGGGGTTGTTGCCGCAGGCTGCTACCCGGGAGCAAAGTTTTATCGCGCAACCCGACGCCGATACTTTTTCTATGCAAGCGGCAGCGCCCACTGTCATGTCCGACGCGGGTAGTTCCATGCTCAAAGCAGCACCGCAAGAGGTAACCATAGAAGACACCAGGCAATTTTTAAAAACGGATTACGGGGCGTATGTAAAAACTCGTAAAGTAGGCGCGCTTTCTGAACAGCTGCAAATACTTGTACGAGGGTTGAGTGGTCGCATAGATAGTGCTTCTAGCTCAGAGCAAACAGGGTATGTAAGTTTTGTGTTGCCCGCAGAAAAACTGGAAAGCTTCCGCACGCAGCTAAAAAGCCTGGCGAGAGAAAAGTTTGTGAACGAACATGTGCAAATCGAGAATTTGCTTTCACAGAAGGTAAACATAGAAGAGCAGACGAAAGACGTAGAACAGCAATTGGCACAGTTGCAGGTCAATAAAAATGAGTTAACAGATGCGCATAACCAAACAGTAGCCGCGTTACAAGCACAGCTAGCCGCGAGCAGCAAAGAACGAGCCAGGTTGCTAACTGAAAAGCAAAATCATTCGGATCAGGCCTTGGTACTGGAAGCGCGCATTGCGGAGCTGAATAGAGCTATAAATGGTTTCAATGCCAAATTGGGCGACGAAAATGTAAGCTACATGAACCGCCTCGCAGACTTAGATGCTCAACTGCAAGCGCAGGAGGCAAGTAAGACTTCTTTACTAAAGCAAGACACTCAATTGGTAAACACCGTGGCTACGGTGCGTGGAAACATCTCGCTTACCCGGGTAAGCATTTGGCAGTTTATGGACATGTACGTTTCGTTGCAGTGGCTGGTGTCTGGGTTGCTACTTGTGTTTGCGGTCATTGGCTACTTTTTCCATCGGCGACGCAGTAACCTGTTGGTTATATAAACATTCGCAGACGTGAAAAGAGTGCGGGTTGAGACATACATTGTCTCGCTCCGCACTCTTTTGCGTTGTTGGATTTGTTACGGAAATTTCCGTATTGTGGCTGCCCACATAAGCAGAGCGTAATACGTTCCCACGAGTAGTAGAGCCGCGATTATTGCACACATCCAGTACTTGCCATTTTCTAGCGGAGGTTGTTTTGCCAACATTACGCAGGCAAGCACGAACAGCACAAAGTAGGGCAAGAAGAACCCGATAGGTGCGGTTGCTTTGGCTTTCGAGTTTTCTAGACTGCGGCCATATTCGTATCGAAGCTCCTTCTTTTCGATGAACTGTTCAAGCCGGTCGTTGTGGTTACCATTTACGTGTAAGTAGTATGCGCACGACGCCTCGAATGCGACCCAGGCAACGCAGATAGATCCAATAAGGACCCAGCGCCATTTATTGTTTGCCTTAATGCATTCAGAAATTTGCCAGAGTGCGGCAAGTAGCAGTGTTGCCCAGATTATGTTACGCACCATAATCCAGGTGTTAATCTCACTGGCTCGCTGACCAATGAGCGCAATTATGTCAGATTGGTTTACAGAATCCAAGTTGTCCTCCTTTGGCTTGCGCCAGGTTTGTAGTCTGTCAGTTGCGGTTATATGGCGACCAGGTAGTGTAAGGGAAAAAGTATGAATAATCAAGTATATAAATTCAAAGCGCCAAGGAATCCGTACCGGAGTTCGTTGGCGCTTTTAGTGTGCTTTTCATGACCTCACCATATCCATTTTTTCCACCATCGAACGATGGCGCGTGTTATTTTTTCCCATGTGATTGCGCACAGCGGGCATTGTCTACTGGTTGATGGGTAATAGTGTCCCCGGTGTTTTCGGCATTCCCGAAAACCGGGGAGGTCACAGGCTACTGCAAATCTGAGCGGAAACCTCCGCTCGTCGGTCGCAGGTTTCATCTTTGCCTCCGGGTTGGGGGGAGAGCGGTGAGACTCCCTCAGTTGATGGTTTTACCGAGCAAAACCTTAGGGAGTGTACAACGAAGTCAGGCTTTGGTCAAACCCCAAGAGGTGAATCCCGCTTGTTCATGAGTGATAAAGATATTTACAGCAGGACGTTTTTATGGTATAATTTGTTTGAATTTGGCACACCTAAACTTCTACCTGAATAAGGGTTGCCAGGATTTGATACCAAACTTTTGAGGGACAGCAAGGCCCTCGTAGCATTTTAAGGAGGCAAGAATATGAGCTCTGCGACAGGAAAAGAAGTTCGATCAGTCTTTTTCGTGAAAGGCGGTTCTAACGTAGGACAAACTGCGATGCTGATTGTTAACGAGTTTGGTGGCATTGATGCCTGGCCGGCCGTGCATAACGGTCCAATTGGTCAGGCAAGGATGGACCTCGATAATGGTAAACTCAACTTTGTTTGGTCAGAGGCAGCATCGCTTCCCAACGCAGTGTCGTTAGTCGTTGACGACCTTGATACGGCAATCCAGCAGGCAATCATAGTCGCAGGCACCCACGATGTCGCCGCGGTCGAGATGCCTTGTCCTATTCAGGGCATGCGATTCCTGAAATTGGAGGAGGAGGATTGGGTTTTTTCGTTCCACCTCTCCACCAAGCAGATGGAACAGCTCAACCCAACCGCAGAGTTGGCTGCGGCTGCGTAGTCGAATTTTCACGTGGCTACTCAAAACAAATCGTCCGACAGGTAATCCTTATACATGGGTTGCTTGTCGGACGATTTTAAGTTTATGAATTTTTTTATATTTTAGTAGCCAGAGAATTCTTCGGTGTGAATGTTTTCGTTGTAGATTCCCATATCAGTTAGGAGTTTGTGCATGGCTGTTACCATGGCGGCGGGGCCGCAGAGGTAGTAGGTGGCTAGGTCGGGCTTGGGTAAATATTCTAGTAAGAGTTGAGCGGATATGTACCCGGTTTTACCGTTCCAAGGCACGGTGTCGCCTACGTTGGTCATTGTAGGTACAAAAGTCAGAAATGGGTTTTTGTGGCTGGCATCTCGGAGCTCCTCCAGGAACGCTGCATCGGCCGGGGTACGGTTGGAGTAAAAGAGAAATGTTTGGTTTGGCCTTTGGTCGTGCGTGGCTTGCAGTATCATGGATCGCACAGGCGTTATACCAATGCCGCCAATTAAGAACACAGCTAGCGTGTTAGGGTTGCTGGGCATGAGAAAGTTGCCAAAGGGTCCGTCCAGCCAGACTTCTGCGCCGAGGGGCAGGCTATCGAGTACCCGTTTAAACGCGGTGTTGCGCATGCGGGTAGTAAAGCATAAGTCTGCTTCATAGGGTGCGCTGGCAATGGAGTAGGCTCGGGTGTTTCCTTCCGCATCGGTTTCCGGTGGGTCTATAAGCGTGAGTTCGGCAAATTGACCCGCGGTGTAGGTAAAGTCTGCGGGTTTTTCAAAATAGAACGCGGTAGTGCCGGTAGCCGCTTCGTGTTTGGATTTGAGTTTGATTTTTTGCATAAGCAGTAGTGAACAGTGAATAGTGAAAAGTGGATAGTAAGTCCTCGCCATCTAATCATTGCAGCTTGGGCGGGGGTTGTCAAAATGTGTGTCTATTTTCTTGGCTGTCGTCCCGAGTGAGTCTCCAAGCCGAGGAATGACAATGGGGTGACGATTTTTGGGTCAATTTTGCGGGCGGTTGAGTAACAAGGTATAGTACAGGGAGAGAGAGGAAACGTGTTATATGGAACAAAAAAACATCCCCACTATTTTAGTTATTCTAGGCGTGACGGGTGACTTAGCCGCCAAGAAAATTATCCCTGCCTTGTTTAACTTGTATGAGAAAGAACAGCTGCCAAAACTGTTTAGTATAGTCGGCTATGGTCGGAGACCCTGGAAAGACAGCGATGTGCAGGCGTACGTGTTAGAGGTTAGGGCCAAGCATGGCAGGGTGCACCACCCTGGTTTACAGGAGTTTATTCAAAGGTTTGCCTACCAAGAGGGTTTGTTTGAGACGGTAGAAGGATATGAACAGTTAGCTAAACGGTTGGGAGCGCAAGACGAACAGTGGCAAGCCTGTAGCAATAAACTATTTTATCTGTCTGTGCCACCGGAAAAATATGAAGTTATTTTAGAACATATTAAATCTACGGGCTTGAGCGTGCCGTGCAGTGACGAAACCGGCTGGACCCGTATATTGGTAGAAAAGCCGTTTGGGAAGGATGCTGCCAGTGCAGAGGCCTTAGACGAGCGGCTTGGCGCTATGTTCCAGGAAGAGCAAATTTATCGGATAGACCACTATTTGGCCAAAGAAGCGCTGCAAAATATTTTAACCTTCCGGTTTGCTAACGATATTTTTGAGAATGTGTGGAGTAATGAGTATGTTGAACGCATAGACATTCGTGGGTGGGAGCAGCTGGGTGTAGAGTCGCGCGGAAGTTTTTATGACGGCGTGGGCGCGTTGCGGGACGTGGGGCAAAATCATTTGTTACAAATGCTCGCGCTTATAACTATGGATTATCCGGGCAGTTTAACCGCAGAGGCAATTCGCCGAGCTCGTTATGAACTAGTGACACAGCTACGCATCCCGCGCGCTGCGCAAGTGCGACAGAGAACCTTCCGCGCGCAATACGATGGGTACCAAAACATTGTCGGTGTGCAACCCGGCTCCAAGACCGAGACCTATTTTAAAGCCGAGGTGGGATTGCAACACCCAAAGTGGCGCGGTGTGCCGGTAATGATTGAATGGGGAAAGCGTATGGGCGAAGTCAGGAAAGACATTGTGGTTACTTTTAAACATGTCACACCGTGCTTGTGTCCACCGGAGGGGCATCGGCAAAACACTGTTACGTTTAGCTTGGAGCCGGAAGAAAAAATATCGGTGAGCCTGTGGGCAAAGCAGCCGGGGTTGAATTACCAAATGACTCAAAAGTCTTTGGAGTTTGCTTTGCGTGGTTTAGAGCAACGCACGCAATATGTAGAAGAGTACGAAAAGTTGTTGCTTGACGCGGTGCAGGGTGACCAGACCTTGTTTGTCTCGACCGAAGAAGTAAAGGCTATGTGGCAGGCAGTTGACCCAATAGTAGAGGCATGGAAAGACGACGCCGTGCCGTTGGCGACGTATGTGCCGGACACGAATGAGGCTGCGGAGGCAGCGGATATGGTTTTGAGTAAGTTCGAGTACAAGAAATTAGGTATAGTAGGTTTGGGTAAAATGGGGGCCAATTTAGCGCGGCGTATGCTAGAGAAGAACTGGCAGGTGGTGGGGTATAACCGGACGACCGACGTGGCAGAAGCCATGCGCGGTGAGGGACTCCTGCCGGCTCTGACCATACCGAATTTGGTGCATCAGGTACCGGCACCTCGGGTGGTCTGGTTGATGGTGCCCGCGGGTAAGCCGGTAGACGAGCAAATAGACGAACTAATCCCGTTGCTTACTCAGGGCGATACGGTTATAGATGGAGGTAATTCTAACTATGTTGACGCGAAGGCGCGAGCTCAAAGATTGGCCGTTCACGGCATAGCATATATGGATGTGGGTACATCCGGTGGACCGGGTGGTGCGCGCCGGGGTCCCAGCCTTATGATTGGCGGTACGCAGGAAGATTTTGACCGGTTAGAACACCTGTTTAGCGATATGGCCGGTCCGGGAAGTTATCAATTTTTCCCCGGGTACGGCGCGGGTCATTTTGTAAAAATGGTCCATAACGGCATTGAGTACGGTATGATGCAAGCCTTAGCCGAGGGTGTTGCTGTGCTCAAAGCGGCCGAGTACAATTTGGATTTAACAAAAGTAGCGGATATATATAACCACGGGAGTGTAATTGAGTCTCGATTAGTGGGTTGGCTGCGGGACGCGCTGCGCGTGCACGGTCCGAATCTGGACGGAGTAACAGGCACGGTTGCGCATACGGGCGAGGGGCAATGGACGGTAGACGCGGCTGACCTACTCGGGGTGAAAGCGGATGTTATTCGGCGGTCGTTGGAATTTCGCAAACAGTCTGCCACAAACCCCACTTACACCGGGCAAGTATTGTCCGCGTTACGCGAGCAGTTTGGAGGGCATTCAATCAAGTAGTCCGCCGGCGTGGGCCCGCCGAAGGGGCGGGTGAATGGCGCAGATATAAAAAACTCTTTGAGTACCAAAGAGTTTTTTAAGTCATGCGGAGTGTTGCCTAAGTGTGCTGGTCAGAGGTAATGCGGCCGTCGCGCATTTCTATGATACGTTTGGCTTTGCGGGCGTATTCCATTTCGTGAGTGACCATAATAATTGTTTGGCCGGCTTTGTGTAGGTCGCGAAATGCTTCTACGACTAAGTCAGAATTTTCTGAGTCAAGGTTGGCCGTGGGTTCGTCGGCAAATAAAATTTTAGGGTTGTGGCCGATGGCTCGGGCAATAGACACGCGTTGTTGCTGCCCGCCGGATAACTTGCTGGGGACTGAACCGGATTTTTCGTGCATACCCACTCGATCTAACGCCTCCAGG
>JAEUSE010000004.1 GCA_016788805.1 Candidatus Doudnabacteria bacterium | reverse complement strand
CCGCCCGTACTGGTGTGCAGTCCTGGTGCGCAAGCCGTGAGTGTCGGGCAGACGGCTAGCTTTACCGCTTCCGGCGGTCTTGACTCGTATACGTGGTCAGCTCCGGGCGCGGTGGTCAGCTCCGGTGCGGGCGCGTTATTTACTACTTCCTATGCTCAGGCAGGCAACAAGCAGGTCACCGTGAGTTCGGGAGACCAGCGTGCGGTTTGTACTGTGACGGTGGCCGTTGTACCGCCGGTCGGTGTATGCAAACTTGAAGTTACTAAGGTAGTAAACAAGACGAGGGCGGCACCCGGTGATCAGTTGAGCTACGATATTACGGTAAAGAACACCGGCACCGCAGCGTGCGGGGGTGTTACCGGAGTAAAAGTAGTCGATGAATATGATCCTCTAATAATTTTTATAAGTGAGAGCCATGCTCCGAGTGTGGTACGTGGCTATGTTGGAGATGGGAGCCCATTCCATAACGTATCAAAAAGAGTGCTCACGTGGAACGCAAACGTGCTACAACCAGGGCAAAGTGTGGGTATGCAGTGGATTGGCCAGGTGAAGAATATGGCACCCTGCGCGACCGGAGCGGTAGCGAACATCGCGAAGGCGACTTCCGATGAATATAATCATTTGCAAAGCTTTGTTACAAGCACCAAAGTCGTAACTGATGTAATAGCGTCATGTCCTTCTCAGTTGGTATGTAGTCCGGCCACCCAGCAGGTGCCGATTAATAAACCGGCTAGCTTTAGCGTGACCGGCGGTTCCGGTGCGTATACCTGGCAGGCGGTAGGTGGTACACCAAGTTCCGGTTCCGGCAGTTCATTTATTACACAATATACTCAAGTCGGTGGTAAGCAAGTAACGGTGCGGGCGGGTGAAGCGACGGCAACGTGCGCAGTTGTGGTGACCGAGGGTCCTACTCCGCCGAGCCCGGTTGTATGTAGCCCGGCCACACAGACTGTTGCGGTAAACCAGCAAGCAATTTTTGCGGTCAGCGGCGCGTCGGGAGCTGCCGCCTGGTCCGCACCCGGCGGCACCGTGACCGTCGGTACGGGCGGTACGTTTTCTACGGCTTACACCACAAATGGGACTAAGTTGGTTACCGTGATGGCTACGAATGGCACAGCTACGTGTAGTGTGATAGTGACGGGTAATCCGCCCGCGCAGGTTTTAGATTTATCGGTACAGAAAAACGTAGCCCCCTCACTGATCCAAGTTGGACAAACCGCGGTGTTTACTATGCGAGTTACGAATAACGGACCGGTAGACGCGACAGGGGTTACGTTGACTGACACATTACCAAGCGGTGTGAGTTTGATAAGTCATACTGCGACGCAGGGGAGTTTTAATCCGGATACGAAGGTGTGGACGGTTGGGTCCCTTGGGGTATCGGCTGTAGCTGAGCTACGTTTGACTGTGAGTGGGGACAGTGTCGGAAGTAAACTGAACACTGTGTCTTTGAGTGGAAGCACTCCGGTCGACACCAATCCGGCCAATAATCAAGCACAGGCCACGTTAACTGTAGTAACGGGTTCGAGTACGCCTGATGTAGTATGCGCGCCGGCATTTCAGACTGTGCGGGTGAATCAGCAGTTTATATTGGCCGCGGTCGGCGGCACCAACAATTATAACTGGACCGCCCCGGAAGCGACCCCGAGTACAGGGACGGGTAACTCGTTCAGTGCGTACTACACTTCGGTAGGAAGCCGAACGGTGACAGTTACTTCCGGGACTAAACAAACAACTTGCACAGTGAATGTTGCTCCGGAGCCGGTGCCGACGCCCGGATTGGATTTGGGAGTGACAAAACTAGTTTCGCCGGCATTGATACAGCCAGGCCAGGGTGCGTCGTTTACCGTGACTATTACGAATTTGAGCACTGTCCAGGGTAATTCAATACAATATAAAGATGTGCTGCCGGCCGGTCTTGGCGTAATATCTGCCGTTGCTAACCGCGGCGCATTTAGCGTGTCATCCGGACTTTGGGATGTGGGCTCGCTCGCTCCCGCTGAGTCGGCCACCTTAACGGTTCAGGTTTCTGCGACTCAGGCGGGTACATTTGTAAACCAGGTTCATTTGGTTGCGGTGACTCCACAAGATACAAATGCTGTTAATAATTCTGCTTCGGCTACCCTTATAGTTCAAACCCCTCCGGGCGGCGGTAGCCCATCGCTCGTATGCGCGAGCGATACCAATAGCGCGCTCATAAATCAAGATATAAAGTTTTACGCAAATAACGCAACTGGTGCATATGCGTGGTCGGCGAATAACGGTACGCCGAGCGTTGGTTCGGGTTCGATATTTACGACGCGATTTTTACAGGAGGGTACGCACCTGGTCACCGTGACTTCGGGAGGACAAACTGCTACTTGTACGGTGGTGATTACCGCTTTAACGCTGACGGGTTCGACCGCTGATTTATCTCTTACAAAAGCAGCGGGCCCAATCCGATTATCGGTTGGCCAAGAAACGATTTTTACCCTTACACTGCGCAATGACGGACCCGGGAGCCCGGATTTGGTTTCGGTAAAAGACGTGCTCCCGCAGGGTATGACATTAATTCGAGCGGTGGCCAGTCAGGGCTCGTATGAACCGCTCACCGGCATATGGACAGTGGGGCGTATGTTGGCCGGCCAGGAAGTGGTTTTGCTTATTACCGTGAAAGCTGAAAAAACTGGTGAGTTGACCAACGAAGGTGAGGTTTGGACTTCCGGACTGCCGGATGCAGACTCTACTCCGGGTAACGGCCATGCTACCGAAGATGACCAGGCGAGTGCCGCGGTTACAGTAGGCGATGTCTTGCCGAAGTCGGGGAGTCCGGTGCAGCCTATTATGGCTTTCGCTCTAATTTGTATTGCAGCCGCGGCAGCAGTACAGGTAAGAACTATACGTGTCGCACGCCTCCAAACCCCCCTCGGCGAAGTGGAGATTCCTCTAGATTCAGTGTAAATAGACCATATGCGCGTATCCTTACCAAGCGTACGACAGTGTAATAAACTATTAAGCTGTTTAGTTATCGGGTTTGGTGTGTATTTAACCATACAACCCTTTGTCCCGGAGCTAGTGTATTTCGTCCGTCGTGCTCGTATTTTGGGGGAACTACGAATGTTCGGCTTGTCTGATTTTAGGTCGGACGAGACGACTGTGCTTCGATTGGTTACCCCTCGGGTAAGTATGGCTGCCGACGGACCACATACGTTAGTCGCACCGGTCCCCGCGGAGAACACCCTGATAATTCCGGATATTGATGTGCGAGCCAACATTTTGGAAGGTACCAGTTCGCAGATACTCATGGAGGGTATTTGGCATCGACCCGGTACCGGTACGCCCGACACCGGCGGTAATACAGTTTTGGTGGGGCATCGTTTTCTGTATACATCCGGGCCGAACACGTTTTACCATTTAGATAAACTGAAGGCGGGCGATCCTTTAACTGTATATTGGAAAGGTCAACGCTATACCTATATAATAGATAGCAGCACTGTCACATCCGCCGATTCATTTGAGATAGAGCAGAATACAGCACAGCCGGTCTTAACTTTGTACACCTGTACGCCCTTATTTAGTATTGATAAGCGGCTTGTGGTGCGTGCGCGGCAAGTGGCGGCGTCTTCAGTCCACGCGGTTGTTGCTAACCAGTAAGAATAGATGAGAAAAATTTTATCCGGAGTCCGATTATTGAGCAATGTGAGTGAGTACACAAAAATGGCGGTACTTATAATAGTACTCGGTTTAGAGTTGGTATTTTGGTGGTGGGTCCGATACAATAATACACAATTTTTAGAGTGGTTTTCTTAATGTCGGTATACCGGATATGGTAGTACGCGAAGAACATCAATTGCTTGGGGTGGTATTGAAGGCGCAGCCGCTCGGTGAAGCGGACAGTTTGATTACCTGGTTTACGCGAGAGCAAGGTAAAATACGTACCGTAGTAGCTTCTGCCCGTCGACCACACAGTCGGTTACAGTACGCGTTGATGCCGGGGACCACAGTTGCATTTCGAGTCACGCAACGGACGGGTCAGAATAATCTGGCTAAGCTCATTCAGGCAATTCCGGTCGAAGTGTACGTACGCGATTTTTCCGAAGGGCGCGGCTTAGTCCTCCAATGGTTGCAGGAAATTATTTTTCGAGCTACGCCGGATGAGCAGGCCAATGAGCCGCTGTTTGGGTTACTCCAGGAAACCCTGGCTGTACTGGCTCGTCCTGATTTCACACTTATTTCAGTGCCTGTTGTGATGTTTGGGGTTATGAAGCATTTGTGCGAGGTCTTAGGATTTGGCATATCTGAGCCGGTTGACCTCGGTACGTCATACTATTTTAATATGGACGCGGGGGGGTTCGTGGCCAGTCCGACTTCAGGCGACGATTGGTTCTTAATTACACAGGAAGTTGATCGTTTTGTGCATATTGGCCGTTTGCCTATTGCACAGCTCGTGGGTGTGCAGCCTGAGCCGATAGATGAGCGTTTGGCTGATTTGGTCGCCCACTTTTTTGAATATCACACAGAGCGCATGGTACGATCGAGCCGGTTGTTCGGTGCTATACTACAATAAGAGACTCGAATTACGAATACCGAATCACGTATAACGAATGTCGAACTCTTCGTTATCTTGATTGTTGTCTTCGTAATTCGCGATTCGTAATTCTTCATTCGTTATATTATGGAAAATTTTGAACAGAAACCGGTAGGTGCCACGTCTTTAGATACACAGACGAGGGCACGTCTCGCTTCGGAAGGTTTACCACCTCAGTCACAGGCGCTCATAGCCGCTGTGGATGACTCTTTTTGGAAGCGAAATAAATGGTACGTGTTGATTTTGTTGGTGGCCGTCGGGGTCATTGGGGTGCTGGCATATGCGGCATTTCGTAAGCCAACCGTCTCCGCGGAGACTAGGATTGTGTTGGAAGTTACAGCTCCCGCTGAGGTTCAAAGTGGTAATGAAGGAGTGGTTAAAACGGTCATTACTAATAACGATAGTAAAACTATTGAAAAATTGGAGTTGGAGCTGGTGTATCCGAACGGGGTTGTGTACGTGAGTAGTAACCCCGCGGCGCAGAATTTATCAGGAAGTGTGTTTAGCCTGCCTAATTTGAGTCCCGGCCAGAACGTTGCTGTTTTAACCAAGCTTCGGTATGAAGGAGGTGTGGGCGAGAACAGGCAAGTTACCGCAAAGCTGCGATACAAACTGAGCGGTTTAAGCGCGGAATTCGGTACGCAGGCTCAGGCCGCTACTAAGTTAGTGGCGGCTGGGGTTACCCTGGATATTCAAGGCCCCCAAAATGCTACTAACTCTGAACTGATTACATACACAATTGAGTATGCCAATCAAAGCCAACAAAGTTTTGACAGGGTTCGCGTGAAGGTGGCCTTGCCTCCCGGTTTTCAGTTCGCGGGTAGCCAACCAACCCCAAGTCAGGGAAAAGATACTTGGGATATTCTTGGTTTGCCTGTGGGTCAAAGTGGACAAATCGCCATCAGCGGGGCTTATCAATCGGCCACGCCCGGACAAGGTGCAGTTGTGGCCGCGGAACTTCTGGTTCCAGACGCAAGCGGTGGCTATTTTACGCAGGGACAGGCAAGTTTTGCTACTCAAATCGCGCAAACTCCTTTATTGGTCGCCCAGGCTTGGTCTGGCAAGACAGAAGGAGACTTTAATACGGATCCAGGTGAAGGTTTGCAGTATCATATAACATTCAAAAACAATGCTCCCGTGGCGGCACGGGGGGTGCGAGTCATATTTACCGTAGAGTCGTTGACCGCCGACCTCTCGACAATCTCGGCTGAGGGCGCGGTTATTAGTGGGAATACTGTAACCTGGAGCGCAGCTTCGCGTCCTGCCCTGGAGGTGTTAAACCCCAACGAGTCCGGGAGTTTAGACGTAAGCGTGCGAGTTAAGAACCCACCTATAAAGGACCGTTCGGTTAATCCCGACGTGGTTACGTCGGTTAAAATTATTTCCAATGAGTATGACGCATACATGCCGGGTAATCAGCTTCAGGTGAAGTTAAATACACAGCCTCGACTCGAAGGTGTATCCAGCTTTACCTCCGGCCCAAAGCCGCCCAAGGTCGGTCAGGTTACTCGATATACGATTACCTTGTCTTTACGCAACACCACCAACGACGTGACCGGTGGTTTGTTTACCGCTTATATTCCAAATACGAACGGTTTTGATATGAGCTCAGTGACTAAGGCAGAGGCCGGTAAAGTTACTTACGACTCGTCCACCGGCAAATTGGTTTGGTCTGTGGATACTTTGCCCGCCCACACCGGAGAATTTAGCCCGGTTCGAAGTTTACAATTCCAGGTGAGCGCGACTCCGGCGAGCGCGCAAATCGGTAGGCCTATTGTTTTGATGAAAGATGCGGTTTTTAAAGGGGTAGATAGTTTTACCCAGAAGCCCGTTACGTTGCAGGTTGCCGACATGACTAGCCAGGAAGCGGCCGGAGGAGGTGCGGGACAAGTAGTACCATAGGAATGGAAATTTCAAAAAACCCCAAATAATAAATTTCAAACAATATTAAAATTATAAAATCCCAAACTCGCATAAAGAGAGAGTTTGGGATTTTTGTTTGGTGGTTAACAGTATATTTTAGCTACACAGTCGGTGGTGTTTTCTGTGTAGCCAAGTATCTCTGTGCAAAGAATAAGGCGGTTATATGTAGGGACTGGAAAATGATTTCGCCTGCTTGTATTGCGGCCAATAAGTCTTGAAGTGGGATAAGAAATATGGCTATATCTTCAGTTGCGTCAAGGTTTTGTGCGTGGGTGTGTGTAGCATTGAGTCCAATAAAGCAATGAAGGAGGTTGGTGTGGCTCGCCGGGTTTGTGTATGTGATGCCAGTTTCAATAACTCTGTCGCAGGTAAATCCTGTTTCTTCCAGAAGTTCTCTTTCTGCTGCTATGTGGGCAGAAGAATCTGTTTTTTCGAGTCCGCCACCTGGCAACTCAAACGATGATCGTCCTGAGCCAGGTCGAAACTGTTTTACTAGAACTACTTTGTGGTCTGGTGTCAGGGCTACGATATTTGCCCATGCTGTGTATTCAAAGGTGTAATATGGTGTTACCGTTTTGCCACTTGGCATTTTAAATGTGTTTATTCGCAGTTTGAGAAACCGATCGTTAACTAGGTATTTTGAATCAAGTAGCTCCCAATCAGAAGATGAGTCGTAGTTTGTTTCTAATTGTGTGAGTTCAGCGCGGGTGATATGAGTTACCATGTCAGGTCGGTGTCTTAGACAGCAAAAGCCCAACAACCGGGCTCTTGTTATATCAATTTATTAGTTGGCGTATATAAACCCTCGGACTACGCCGTCTTTAAGCGGTAGCACTCGAGTACTTACCACACCTAAGCCGATATAATTCATTTCCGAAATAGTCATAGTGCCGTTCGCCTGATCAATTTTCTCTACCAGGGCTACGTGTCCGTGTTTGCCCCCATCTGAGGTTACCACCACGGAGCCGACTTGAGGAACTTGGCCGGTCCGATAGCCCGCCTCGGCTGCGTTTTTGAGCCAGTACTTGGCATCGCCGCCCCAGGTTACGTGAAATCGGCGGGCTACGTACCAGGTACAGTGCCCCTTCACGAAGATGTGAGTGCTCCCGGCTTCGTCCGGTACATCTGCGTAGGCAATACCCACACTTCTTTGGGTACTGGTTTTTTGAGCGGTTTTCGGCTTTGGTGGGGCAGGCAGTTCACCATCCGGACACATTACCAACTGTCCCGGTTCAATATCCTCGGCATCGCTAAGGCCGTTAAATGCGATAATTCGTTCTACGGAACATTTAAATTTATACGCAATATCGGGAATAGTTGTATTGTTATCAGCTTTCACCAGCACGCCGTTTACGGTGGGAATGACGAGGTGCCATCCGGGCTTAATTTGATCTGTATTTAAACCGTTGGCCCACTTAATAGTGTTGGTGCTTATGCCAAAACGTCGGGCAATAGCCGCAAGGGTGTCCCCGGTTTGTGTGCTATAGACTTGGATTTGGTTATTTACCAGGCTGCGGGCACTATCCGGAATGGCTGCAAAAAGACCGCTTTCGTCTATAGAGGTAATTGAGGGAGGTGTTGTTGTTGAGTCGTGTAATTCATGTGTGTCGGGTACTTCTTCTGCTCGGGCTTCGGCAATAAGTCCTTTTTGCGTGACTACCGTCTTAGTGCTAAAGAGCCGGCCATAGAGCGCCTGATTTTGCTCGGGATGGCGGGACAGGGCCGTGGCGGCCAGGCTGGTATCCGCGGCTAGTCTGCCAAATAAGTTTATGCCCACAATTGCCAGGGCCAGTAAAATTAAAATCGCCTCATCGCAAAAACGTAGTGCAAGTTTTTGCCAAGGAAGGCGACTGAGGCGGGTAGCCGGGTAAGAAACTAAATGACTTAACTGACTGGTGGTCGGATGCATGTGGACAGGTTTGAACAGCGCTTTTATCTGACTAAGCAACCTTACGGGAGTAAGGTTGGTTTTTTTAAGCTGCGAGTGTATGTAATTGTAAACGGATAAGTGTTTAGGCAAGGGCTGTTTTGGGTTGGTCCGTGCGTTGCAAGTAATTATAGATACGCACGTCCTTATTGCAGAAGTTTACAAAATGTATTCTACGGGGTCTCCCACCCATGCGCAAGTAAAGTGAAGCGTTCGTATTAATGCAGGCTTTACAAAAGCCAGAAAACGTATTTTACCTCTTATATAAGGATATATTTGGACTTATCCCCTAGACAAACATGCCTATTTTTATTCTCTATTATTTGCCGCGGTACTCCTCACTTCGTTCCGTGTATAATGTAAAAGTTAACCCTACTCGTAAGCTTATTTTTTTGTGGATGTATCCGGTTTAAATGCGCAACAACAAGAGGCTGTAACGGCGCCGTTACAGCCGGTGTTAGTTTTGGCCGGCGCGGGAAGTGGAAAGACAAGAGTGCTTACGTACCGGATTGCTTATATAATTGAGCAGCAATGGGCTGCCCCCGATTCGATTTTAGCGTTGACTTTTACGAATAAAGCGGCGAAAGAGATGCGGGACAGGGTTATGGCCCTGCTCAGTGAAACGGGGAAAGTGAAAAGTGAAAAGTTAAATCCGGAACCTCTCCACTTTCCACTTTCCACTTTCCACTCGTCCGTTTGGCCCACCATGGGCACTTTCCATGCTCTGGGGGTTCGAATGCTGCGGCAGTTTGGGTATGTATTGGGATTGCCCAAGCTTTTTCCCATTTTTGACGGCGATGATCGACTCAAGGTGGTTAAGGATATTTTCAAAGACGAGCAATTTGATGAGGTAATAGACCCGAGAATGGCGAGTTATTTTATCCACACTATAAAGAATAGCGGAGAGCAGCCTCCTGCGGCAGCCGAACGGTATCCAAAACCAATCGCGCATCGTTTGGTACGAGTGTATGAGTTATATCAGAATTCATTGCAGGCACAAGGGGCAGTTGATTTGGATGATTTGCTTTTATTGCCTCTCCGTTTGCTGAGAGACTTTCCGGAAGTGAAGCGGTATTATCAACAACTCTTTACTTATATATTGGTGGATGAGTACCAAGACACCAACCCGATTCAGTATCAATTTTTAAGGGAACTAGCTCCGCCTGCGTCGCTGTTCGTAGTGGGCGATGACGCTCAAGCGATTTATGGATTCCGGGGTAGTGACATTAGCAACATTTTACATTTTGAGAAGGACTTTCCGAACGCCCGGGTAATTACATTGGAGCAAAATTATCGTTCGACTCAGCATATTCTGAACGTGGCCGGGTCCGTTTTGCGACATAGTCCGCAACAGCTGCCTAAAAGCCTGTGGACGGAAAATGAGCATGGTCCCCGGGTGGTAGTTAAGGAGTTGCCGACTGATTTGAGCGAAGCCGACTATATCGTGAATCGCATTATAGCTGCCGTATCCGTTGAGGGGGCCGACGGCGGCGGAGCGGAGGGTGGGATGGGAGAAATAACAACGGATTATGAAGGTGACATAGCGGATGAGACCCGCCCATTTTCGGTTTTAGATTATATTTTGGCAGGCCGGCGCGGTGGTTCTGCCCTCATACAGCCACGGGTTAAGCAATTACCGAAGGAGCACCGGCCACTGTCGGAATTTGCAGTACTGTATCGGACCCATGCTCAATCTCGGGCTTTGGAGGCTGCATTAATGCAAGCGGCTGTGCCGTACCGAATTGTGGGCGGCTTACGTTTTTTTGACCGAAAAGAGGTGAAAGATGCACTGAGTTACTTACGAGTATTGTTGCGTATAAAAGACTTTGTGGCTTTGAGCAGGGTTGTATCGACCCCGCCGCGGGGTATAGGAGATAAGACCTTGGCAGTATTGAAAAGTATAGTGTTAGGCGCAGCGGCTTCCGAACCAGACTTTGGAGAGTTGGAACGAGCGTTGGGGCAAGCGCCGGCTCGGAGCCGCACAGTTTTGCTGCCGCTGTTCCAGCTATTTCAGGGTTTTCAGGCAATTCCCGAGGATTTTTCTTTGGATCGAGCCTTAGAGCGAATTTTGCAGGAGAGCGGACTGTTTGCGTATTATAAGCAGGAAGACGGCGATGCGGAAACCCGACAAGAGAACTTACGTGAATTGGTAAGTGTGGCCCGTCGTTTTAGCGCGGAACCGTGGAAAGAAGCATTGCCAAAGTTTTTAGAAGAGGTGGCTTTGATGAACGAGGTAGACGGTGTATCTGAAGATGCCGACGCGCTTACACTCATGACTTTGCATGCCGCAAAAGGTTTGGAGTTTGATACGGTTTATCTAGCCGGTCTCGAAGAAGGCTTATTGCCTCATAGTAGGAGTTTGCTTGATCCGAAACAGCTGGCGGAGGAAGTCAGGCTGTTGTATGTGGGGATTACGCGGGCACGGAAAGCGCTGACAATAACTTTTGTGAGACAGCGGGGCATGTTTGGAGATAATCGAGTGGCGGCGCCGTCTCGATTTTTGCGTGAGTTGTCCGGGAGTTCGGTTGACTGGCAGGGCAGTAGGCCTCAGGTTTTATCACCCGCCGTAGAGCACGGTGACAATCTGCGCTATGAGCCGTTTGAGGAGTGAAGCAAAATTTCTGATTTCCACCAATGCCAGTCTTTAATTTTTAATCGAATACGAATGACTTTAGAAGAGCTACAACGATTATTAAAAAAATATCACCTTAAGGCCAATCACACCCTGGGTCAGCATTTCTTATTGGACGATTCGGTGTTAGACCAAATGACGGAGGCTGCGGACATAAAGCCGTACGATACCGTATTGGAAGTTGGCCCGGGTGTTGGCAATTTAACTGCCCGGTTAGCCCGGACAGGGGCGCGAGTAATAGCAGTTGAGAAGGATAGGTCCTTCGAAGCGCTACTCACAGAAACGGCCGGTCGGTATCCGAATATTGAGCTGCATTTCGCCGATATATTGCAGCTTAATTTAGAGAAAGTCTTGCTAAATGTAGCAACCGCTGACGTGCCACATTTTGGATATAAGGTAGTGGCGAATTTACCCTACTATTTAACGGGGGTGTTCATGCAGCGGGTGTTGCGTCAGTCTCCGCGACCAAGTAATGTAACGGTGCTTATTCAACGCGAAGTAGCGGAAAATATGGTTGCTCCACCGGGAAAAATGAACTTGTTGGCACTCTCGGTGCAGTTGGTAGGGATGCCCCGAATTGTTACGCCGGTACCGGCTCGAAGTTTCTTCCCCGCACCTAAGGTTGAAAGCGCGGTTATAACTGTGGATATACCTAGCATACCGTTGTACCCGGGCGTGGATGAACGACAGGTGTTTCGCGTAGCTAAAGCCTGTTTCTCCGGCAAGCGGAAACAGATCCATAACACTCTGGCGCATAATTTAGGGCTTTCACATAATATTGTGGAGGATGTATTGGCTAAGGCCGGACTATCAGGTGCTACGAGGCCGCAGCATTTAAGCATTGCAGAATTCATACGTTTGGCCAGAGCTGTGGAAGATTTGCTTCCGGATGTAAACGGGCCGCGGTAGCATGGTATACTATACGTATCGAAAACTCGTACATGCGAAATGTATAAGTTTGGTACGCCTTTAAGCGTATAAAAGTAATTAAGCCTGTTTATGCAGGCATACAATGTTGAGCCTATGTACAATCGTACAATGCAGAGCAAAGGTGTCGCCGCTCTTCGGTTCTTGTTGAACCGTGTGGGTGCCAAGTACTTAATGCTGAGTTTATTGTCCCTGCTATTTGCAGGTTTTGCCGTGTTTTTTCTGACACGGTCGACGCCGGCGCAGGCATTTACCTGCACTTCAAATCCGTGTCCGTATGACGGAAATGGGAATTTTGTCGGTTATCCCAAAGCCTGGCCGCCGGGATGTATATATATTATTCCCGGACTACCGAGCAATCAGAGCGGTAAAGAAGTTCCTCCGGGTAGCGGACACTACGTTTGGAACCAGGCAGATAGAAACGGTTCGACCAGGGCTCCCCAGTGTTATCCTGAAAACGTTTCGGCGTTCGGTTTTACCTACTTTGAGCGAGGGCATCGGATGTTTAATGTAGGTACCTATATAGATAAAAACGGCTGTGCTCAGAAGTATAAAGCTGACGGCTCTCCCGCCGGTACGGTATGTTTTAATCAGGCCGGTAACCAGTACGGTCAGGGTACAGTAGGTGGGGATAACTTAACCGTTTTAACCGAAGAAGGTAATTTTACCATAGGGTGGATAGATGAAATCACCTCTGACGGAGTGCTTAAGGGTTGGGCTTATGACTCCGACGCCTTGGATAAAAGTGTAGAAGTACATGTGTATGCTGATGGTCGGGCTAGCACCGGCAGGCTTATAACCTCCGGCAAGGCAGACAAAGAACGCGCGGATGTGAACGAGTTGTTTAAGATTGAAGGCATGCACGGTTTTGAGATTAAGCTACCTGACTCCTTGCGTGACGGAAAGCCGCATACCATATTTGCGTACGGTATAGACACGAACGGCGGACAAAACCGAGAACTGGGCGGCGGGGGTAAGACTTTCACCGGTACCGGTACTACCGGTACGAACAGCACTAACCCGACCAAGGTAGACGTAGTGGATAAGTCTCTGCCGGTTGGCTGGTTAGATAATGTATCGTGTGTACAGTTTACTGGTTGGGCTCTGGACCAGGATAACCCAACTGCGGCTATCGGTGTGCATTTTTATAAAGACTTCCCTGCCGGAAATAAAGACGCGGTATTGCTTGGTGCTTTGGAAGCAACCAATGTACAGCGAGACGACGTAAATAAGTTGTACAATACGACCGGTAAGCACGGCTTTAATTATCGGTTCGCCAGTGTGACGGGCAATCCGTTGGCCGACGGAAAACGACATCTTATTTATGCCTATGCTATTAATAGTAACGGCGGGGCTAATGTGTTGTTGGGCGGGGCGCCCAAGACAATTACCTGTGCGGGTACTAATGCCGGTGGCGGTGGTGGCGGTGGTGGGTCCAGTCGCCACAATTACCTTACACCCTGTAATAGTGATGGGTTAGCGCAAGACGGCGACCCGGGTATTTCGGTAGAAATTGGCGCTGACGGTAAAGCTAAGGTGACCATAGACATGACCGGCGTGAAAGAAGAAGTGACCATTATTGGTCCTGACGGTAAGCCTGTTAAATTGGATAAGACCTTAGTGCTTGAGAAGAATATCGGCGATATAATACAAATTAGCTATGGCGGTTCAGACCTCAAGTTTACGGTGGACACAACCGGCATGAAGCCTGGCGATACCATGTCTAATTTGGTCCCCATGCCTTGCATACGGATTGGGTACAACGACGTACTTGGCGGCCAGCAATGCGGTGAGGGCGAGGGCGGAACCTGCGCCAACAAGCTTCACGTGTTCTGCGGTCCGGGCGGTTGGCAAAATAACGCTTTGAAAGACGGCCAGTTTAAGATTTTGTTGTACATTAAGGGCACCCCAACAAATATTCCACCGTGGAGAGAGATTGATTACATACACGACGACAACTACGCTTCAAAAAATGCCATACAGGTAGAGGGTAGCGGTACGGTGTACTGTAAGACCGCCGTCCCTGACGGAGATAAGACCCACTACAGTTTGGTGGCCACTAAAACTTACGACGTAGACAAAGGAGAGTTCGAATAATTTGCTCCTTGTAAGTAAAAAGAACGATGATTAATCATCGTTCTTTTTATTACCTTGTCTCACGCCGTGGTTCGCTGGCGAATGAGATTGTCAGGCGAGTGGCCTAGTGCTATACTAATTGTAAAGATATTTAAAATCTTATAATTGAAACAAATTATGCAAGTTGCAAACCAACAAAAAATTATCATCGGAGTTTCGGTTCTGGCGGTGGTCGCTTTGTTGTCCACCACTTTACTGACACGCACCGATTTTACCTATCGCCAGCAGCAAGAACAACAGGCTGCTAATAAGGATGCTCAAGAAAAGAGCTTGGCGGAGTATAGGGCATATTTGGC
>JAEUSE010000049.1 GCA_016788805.1 Candidatus Doudnabacteria bacterium | reverse complement strand
TGGGAAGTTTTGCACCAAGAGCTTAAACTGGTCTACTACCGCCGGTATGATGGATGAGATAACCAAACCGGCAATTCCTAGCACCACGACATATAGCGCCATAACGCTCACCCCTCGGGGTATTTTCCGTTTGTGCAAATAGTCTGCCAAGGGATCCATGGCGGAGGCAAACACAATAGCCAATAACAAAATAACGAGTATATCCCGAATCACCCACAAAAAGGCCAGCGTGAGTACAACCAACACCACCTTCAAAATAACCCGTGTCGAATACTCTAAATCTGTAAATTTCATACTAACAGTATACTCTCCCAAACACACTCTGTCATCCAATAAAAAACCGGCACTTGCCGGTTTATGCGGTCTGCGGTAAAGGATTTTCTTCCAAAATCTTCTTCGCTTCTTCGCTGGTTACGTCCATCTTTCTAAGTGTATCTAAACAATAGGCTTTAATTTGCTCACGCAAAAAGTCGGTCAAACCTTCAGACATTAAATCTCTAATAAGAATGTCTTTAATGGTTTGATCTAAATCAGAAGCAGTAATTAAATAGATAACCTTTTCTAGTTTTTGATCCATATTAATTTAATTCCCCATCTCAGTATAAAGGTCGGCCGTGAGTTGTTCCGAGGATCTAGCCGCAAATTCAGGATTATTTGCCAGAAAATTCGCTCGAGCCTCTTCAACTAACCTGTCTACACTCATAGGTGATTCCATCTCCATAGTATTTACGATTTGTTTCTTAATTTTTTAAGAATTTCAATGTCTGTTTGCACTTTATCATGCTCGGTTTCTAAAATCAAGGGCATGAATTGGTTTTCCTCTTTTGTTTTAAATTGAGACAAGTGCTGTATGAACTCGCCAAAACCTTTTACGCCAATATGTCCGTCTCCCAGGTGTTCATGCCTATCTTTATGAGAGGCAAACTCAACTTTGCTGTCATTCACATGGCTCATGCGAAAATATTCCAACCCAATAACTTCTTCAAACTTTTTAAACGTGTCGGTCACTGCCAATTGCGTGCGAATATCGTAACCGGAAGCAAATGCGTGCTGTGTATCGTAACAAATTCCGCCAAAACCATGATATTTTTTGAGAACCGCGACCAGCTCCGCCAGCTCCTCAAACGTATCACCCACGACCTGGCCTGCTCCTGCGGATATCTCTATAAGCAACTCGGTAGTGCCCTTGTAGCCCCCCAAAACCTCTTGTAAGCCGGCTTTAACTTGCTTCATACCCTCCTCCGGGCCTAGGTCTTTAAAACTACCCGGATGGAACATGACATACTTGGCTCCCAGCAAGCTCCCCCGCTCAAGCTCCGCACGAATAATGGAAATAGACCCGTGAAAAGTTTGTGGCTTGCCGGAGCCGAAATTAATAATGTACGGCGCGTGAATAACGAAGTCCGTAAAACCATGCTGCTGCATACCGGCCTTAAATAACCCCACCGCTTCGTCGGTAAGTGCCGGCACCGGCCCGCCTTGCGGACTACGAGTAAATATTTGAAATGTCTCGCAACCTAACTCGGCTGCATTCTTAGGAGCGTTAAATATCCCACCCGCGATAGACACATGACACCCAATTTTTATCTTCATACTCTGTAAGTACTGTTTCACTAATGTATGTTCCTAAAATATATTGCGCGACTGAACAGCTAGTATAGAATCACAAATATCTCCCGTGCATGCGCTACTCCACCAAAGTAAGCCAATCAAGAGAGGTGTCGGCGATGCCTCGTTACAGTGCCTCATACGCTTCTGAAAGCTTTTGCGTGATAGGACCAATCTCACCGCGACCTACGGGTCGTTTGTCTACAGACAATATGGCCGTTACCCGAGCACTGGAACCGCAGAAGAAAAGTTCGTCGGCCATGTACAACTCACTTCGGTCGATGGCGCGAACTTCCAGAGACATATTCAAATGGCGTATGAGGGTTATGATTGTATCTCGAGTAATACCCTCCAAAATATCGGAGGTTACATTCGGCGTGATAAGCACACCGCCGCGAACCATAAAAATGTTTGCTACTGTACCCTCAGTCACATGACCATCTCTGTCCAAACAAATAGCTTCGTCATAGCCGTTTAGGAGGGCCTCGTTCTTCATGAGGCTATTACTCACATACAAACCGTTTACTTTCGCTCTGGCGGGAATAGCGTCATCCTCCACGTGTCGCCAGGTACTTACACATACATGCACACCTTCTTTTTTATAAAACTGTCCCATAGGGTACACATAGGCGGAAAAGCTATTTTTTAAACCCGCAATGCGCGTACCGGCAATAAGCTCGTCTATAAATATGCTCGCTCGAACCAATACACTTTCTTGTACATTATTTCGTTTAAGCAAATCTTTCATCTGCGACTCAAACCGCACATACGGATGACTCTCAGCAAAATCCGCAAACCCCATAATACGTGCCGAGTTACAGAGTCGTTTCCAATGGTCGCGTAACCGAAACGCCTGCAACCGATTTGTTTCTTCATCCCACACCACGTTAAACACCGTATATACGGCCAAACCGTACAATACAGGAGAGGACGCAATGCTCACTCGCGCTTCGCCAAAAGGCACAAATTCATCGCGAAACAACGCAATGCTGGTTTTATAGTCAAACATAATATAATTCAGATCTGCAGATATCATGCGAATCTACAGATACCCACAGATTCCAAACGTGTTTATCCGTAGGTATCTGTAGGTTAGTGTTAATCTGTATATCTGGATAAATGAAGTTTAAAATTTAATAGCCTTCTGCAAGGACTTTTCTAACGCACCGTCTTTGTACGGACCAAGCACCGCCAACGAAGCTTGGGCGGAACGAAACAACTGTTGCGCAACCGCCTGCACATCCTTCCGAGTTACTGCGTCTATCCGATCATAAGCGGCCTGAGGGGATAGCACCACCTTCTTAAAGGCAACCTGGTCCAAGTACCAGTCCAACCGAACCTGGTTGTCCTCCAGTGCCAAGGCTGTTTTACCTTTCAGATACTCTTTCGCCTTTAAAAGCTCTTTCTCGTCAACTAACACATCTACCACCCGCTTTAGTTCCGAAAATATAACCTCTACGGCCTCTTGAATCTTTGGAATTTGTACACCCGCGCTCACCACAAACTGACCCGTGTCCTGATACGACCCGCCGCTGCACCGTACATAGTACGCCAGCCCGCGCTTCTCCCGAATTTCATCCCACAGCCGGCTGCTCATGCCGCCGCCTAAAATAGTAGACAACACCGTCATCGCCGGATTGCGCTTGTCGTTGTTGGCAAAACCCTTAAAGCCTAAAGCTAACTGCGCCTGTTCTGTTTCCTTATACAATAACTTAAACCGCGGCTTGGTCTGCACGTCGGTTACCTTGCGCCAGCCCCCGGCGCGTTGTTTCTTAACCGGCCCCCAAGACTTTTTTATTAAATTACGCAACTCCCGCGAATTAAATTTGCCGGACACGCCAATCATCATATTGCTCGGCTGGTAATGTCGTCGCATGTAGGCGTGAAAAATCTTGGGACTAAAACTCGTTATCGTTTCCTTCCGACCGATAATCGGTTGCCCGAGCACGTCTTTTGGCCACATCAGCAAATCCAACGCTTCGTCCACCACCGCCTGAGGCATGTCCTTATACATGTTCATCTCTTCCACTATCACACCCTTTTCTTTTTCCAGCTCTGCCGGGTCAAATAACGGCTGCTGCACCATGTCGGTCAATATGTCAAAAATGAGAGGCAAGTATTTGCTCCTGGCCTTTATATAATATTGCGTCACTTCCTTACTGGTAAACGCATTCATATCTCCGCCAATGCCGTCTACTATTTCGTTAATAGCCATGGCCGTCGGGTACTTTTTCGTCCCCTTAAACAAAAAATGTTCCAAAAAGTGAGACACGCCCGCTTCCTGCTTGGCCTCCGAGCGTGAGCCGGTTTTTACAAAAATGTCCACCACCACGCTCTCCGCGTCTGAACTGGGAACGGTTACAATGGTTAAGCCGTTTGAAAGCACCTGTTTTTCGTATTTCATATATAAAAGACTATCCTTCAAAATAAACCACACACCGTCTGGTAGAATAAAGATATCATACTAAGTTCACTAGCCATGCGCAAACCGCTCAATAAATACTGGGTTGTGCTCACTCTTCTCCTCATAGGAGCCTTCGGGGTAGGTGCGTACCAAAACCGACAACAGGATACTCAACCAAGCAACGTGAGCGACACCGTTTGCGCGCGACTGACCAATGCCATAGAAATATCCAGCTGTTACGCGAAACAGCTGGCGACGCGAGCTGAAACCGTGCCCGCCGCCGACCTACTCAACGAGGCGCGCGGACTCCAGCGGGCTGGTGCCGTAACCGATTGCCACCTTATTGCCCACGCTATAGGCAATGCGGTACTCACCAAACACCGGGGAGACATCGGCGCCTCATTCATAGAATGCAATCACAATTGCGTGGACGGTTGTTTTCACGGCGTTATGGAAAGTACAATTAGCAATCAAAGAGACACAGGGCAAGACATTACCGCCTTTGCCGCCGAGGCCTGTACCCCATTCACCGAGCCCGTCACGCGTAGACAATGTGTGCACGGACTCGGACACGGCATTATGGGACATAGCGGCTTAACACTGGCGGAAGCCACGGACGCGTGCGTGCGTATATTCCAGACCACCGGCGTGGAGCCTTGCACGAGCGGCATACTTATGGAATACACGACCAAAAAATTATACCAAGCAAACGCGAACCTAAAATCCGCCGTACCGACCATATGCACCGAAGCGGAAACAATAGACAAAACGGGTAAGCCGGGTTTTTTCCCAGCCTGCGCTAACGCACTCGGTCAAGGGCTTATGCTGTTCACCGGTTATAACCTTGAACAAAGCTTAGGCTTGTGTAATACCCTCCCCCAGGCGCAAGCCGCGGTATGCGCTTGGTCCGCAAACCAAGAAAATCTCGACCACCAACTTGACCCCTAGTTTAGGAAGGGCTGGTGTTTAAGTATTGTTTCAGATACCCCGGCGCTTCCATACCCGTTACACCCAAAACGGTTACGGCCCAGTCCTTGCAGAGACGCCGAACCGCTACGCCGTGTTCTATGTCTGTCATTACTTCTACCTCAATAAAGTATTTCGTGACTTCATTCATGACAACCATGTCGAGCGAGACCGTCGCGGGCCAGGTTTCTATAGTTCCCGTGTAGTTCTGGCGGTCTTTGCGAATTATAATCGGCTCAGACGGAGCCGAAGACAACAAAGAGTAAAACTCCGCTTCAGACAAGTCTTTGGTCTCTTCCAATCGGACTTTTTCACCCTGACTGTCCAACGCGTGATGTTTACGATTCCATGTATACGTCGAGTCCTCTTTACGTAAGCGGGAAAAATTCATCCCTCCCAAGTCGGAGGCTTCATGCTCTATATAATAGTCTTCCTGCGCAACACGCGGAGTCGCGCCAAAACCCAGCTCCAATAACCGAGCGGACAGTGACTCATACTCCGCCTCAGAAATGACGAGCTTTACCTCCGCCTCCACAGGGACATGGGCTGGTTGTGCGTGAGGTTCCATGTACAACTCCTCAGCGACGCACCTAGGCGCGTCTCACTTACTTAATTTTATCGCGCAAATACGTAATGAGTTCCGAAATCGGCACAAGCTCCTGAACGGCCGTATCGCGGTCGCGCACTGTTACGGTATTATTTTCGAGCGTATCGAAATCTACCGTAATACAGAACGGCGTACCAATTTCATCTTGGCTGTAGTACCGCTTACCCACGTTACCTCGGTCATCCCAAGCAACCGGAAGCAATGAGTCTTGAGACGTCAGTAGTGCGTACACTTCTTTGGCTTTGGCCACAAGTTCAGGTTTGTTTTTCAACAACGGAAACACCGCTGCTTTGTACGGAGCCAGGCGGGCCGGCAACTGCAACCATACACGTTTTTTATCTTCTTCGCCTTCTTCGCGGTAGTGTTCACACAACACCGCCAAAACAGTCCGGTCCACGCCCCACGTGGGCTCTATCACATGCGGGACGGACTTTTCCCCTGTTTCCGGGTCGGTATATTTTAGCTCCTGACCACTCCCTTTTTCGTGATTACTTAAATCAAAGTTTGTTCTGTAAGCCAATCCATAGAGCTCTTTTGTGCCGAACGGAAATGCATACTCAAAGTCTATAGTGCGCTTACTGTAGTGAGCCAAATCTTCCCGCGCCACTTCCAGTTCATGCACATGCTGCGTATTCATGCCCAAGTCATTTGTCATCCAGTCCACCATCGCAAGCCGCCACTGTTCAAAGTACTCGTTCCAATCCGCATCAGTCTGCGGCACCGGAATAAAATATTCAATCTCCATTTGCTCAAACTCGCGGGTTCGAAATATAAAATTCCCCGGAGTTATTTCGTTACGAAACGCCTTACCCTGCTGGGCTATACCAAACGGTAAACGCTTGCGCGCCGTGTCTAACACATTCTTAAACTGCACAAACATGGCCTGCGCGGTTTCCGGACGAAAGTAGGCCGTACTCGTTGCGTCCTCAGTGGGACCAATAAATGTTTTGAACATTAAGTTAAACTGCTTTGGCTCTGAAAGTGGGTTACCCGAGGGGCTCTTAAGACCCTTATCCTGAGCTGCCTGCCACATTTGCTCTAGGCTCATACCGGCCGGGTTCACGCCTGCGTCCTCTAGCAAATGGTCCAACCGAAACCGCTCATTCGTTTTTTTGTCTTCCACCAGCGGGTCAGAAAATGTCGCTACGTGCCCACTTGCCTCCCACACTTTTGGGTTCATAATTAAAGCGGCATCCAACCCCACCACATCTTCCCGCTGATGCACAAACCGCTTCCACCAAAGCTGTTTGATATTATTCTTCAACTCCACACCCAAAGGCCCGTAGTCCCAAGAGTTAGCCATGCCGCCATAAATTTCTGAGCCGGGAAAAACAAACCCCCGCCGTTTACAGAGGGAAACTATTTTCTCCATCAAGTCATTATTGTTGGCCATATGCGTATAAATTAAAAACTCGTCTCTAAATATA
>JAEUSE010000048.1 GCA_016788805.1 Candidatus Doudnabacteria bacterium | reverse complement strand
TACGTTTCATCTAAGATAAAACCGTCGGGATGCTCGTTATTAAATAGAGTCACCTGACCCTGACCGACGGTTACCCGCTCTCCGGGCAACGCGATAATCCGCTTTATAAAGTACTGTGTCGGATCTTTGGGATATCGAAACACAATCACGTCTCCCCGTTCCGGCTGGTGAAAGCGGTAGGACAATTTTTCAACAATCAGATACTCTCGGTTATGAAAATTGGGAACCATAGAAGAGCCGGACACCACGAATGGCTCCGCAATGAACGGCCGAATAATACCCCACACTAAAACAAAAGCAACCAAAAATACCTTAGCCAAATCCCATACAAAAAGCGCTATGGACCGTACTGTTGCCGTCAACTCACTCGACTTACGGTCGACGTCCGGCGTTTCTTTGTCTGTTTGTTTAAAGGTAAACACGAATGATAACGTTGAATTATGAAAATAAATCCGGAACAACAAAAAGTAGTACGCCCGAAAACCGGTAATTCAAAATTGTTATGACGGTCGACTCGAGTATTCACCCCACACCAACTGGTGGACAATATCCCGACGCGACATCGGGATGACCTCTACAACCCGCTTGACTGGACCTTACAATGGTGGACACGAGAGGATTCGAACCTCTGACCTTTCGAATGTGAATCGAACGCTCTAACCAGCTGAGCTACGCGTCCATTTAAAGTCGGGCAGATGTGAATGCAGCGCTCTAACCAGCTGAGCTAATTGTCCAATCAGATGGTGTGGGACGGGGTTGAGAGCTCTCTGTGGCCGCTAAAACCGATGCATGCACTCAGAGATTAAACCAACTATACCATTCCATTACTAACAATGCAAGATAACCGCCGTGCCGTTAAACGAGCTTATTGCGAGGAAATTTAAAGCTTTCAAAATAATTCACAAAATAATTTTAACGCTCTGCGCGCATCCTCATATCATGCGTTTTTCCAAAAAGTCCGAACCGGCCACGAACCGCCCACTCAGACAGAAAACAGCGACACGTCGTAACTAAGCGTAAAAAAAACCGCACAAACGCACACTTTTTTGCTATACTTACCTACACTATGGCCGATTCTCATAACCGCTCTCATTTTGTCGACGGTGTGCGCCAAGCCCCTCATATTTCTGTACACTTTGGTCCCCCCGCGCCTTCGAACAAACCGCCCTTGGGGCAGCCCAAGCCTAAAAAACGACGCTGGCTTAAAATTTTCAGCGCCATTATTTTAACGGTGGCGGTTGTTATCGGCGTACTATTTGTTTTCGCCAGCACCTGGTCATCCAGCAGCTTCGTTGGCGCCCAGCAAAGCATCCTGGGCAACGCACGAGATATCCTGTTCCGCGCCGGCAATAGCGACGTGCACATTAGCGGCGAGGAGACCGGATATGTAAACACCCTTTTACTCGGCATTGGCGGCGAAGGACACGACGGACCCTACTTAACCGACACCATCATTGTGGCCCGGCTCAAGTTAGATACGAAAGAAGTGTCCCTGGTCAGTATCCCCCGGGATTATCAAGTAAAACTCCCCGGCTTTGGTTACCGAAAAATTAATGCGGCCTTCGCGGAAGGTTTCAACAAACACAAGGACTGGAACGAAGCAGGGAGCCTCGCCAGGCAAATGGTCAGTGACATAACAGGTTTAAGCATTCCCTACTTCGCCGTACTGGACTTTAGCGGCTTCGAAAAAGCTATAGACGAAATCGGCGGGGTAGACGTGCACGTAGAACGCACATTTACCGATTACCAATATCCCAACAACGGAACCGGTTTCTTGCCCCCGCAAACATTCACCGCAGGCGACCAACACTTTAACGGAGCCCAGGCGCTTATCTTCTCTCGCTCCCGTCACGCGGCAGGACCCGAAGGATCAGACTTTGCCCGCAGCCAACGCCAGCAAAAAATTATCCAAGCCGCCCGAGCTAAAGTACAAAAGTTAAATATCCTTACAGACAGCGGAACTATTACCAAACTGCTGCAAACTTTTACCAGCCACTTTCATACCAACTTTAGCCCGGGCCAACTCTTCCGCTTAGCCCGGATTGCCCAAGGCATTACCTCCAACCAAATAAGCAGTAGTAGTCTTGACCCCAACACTGGTATTATTTGCCCCTTCATCGAGCCCGAAAGCAAGGCCTACGTTCTAGTGCCCTGCCCCGGAAAAACCGCGGAGGACGTAAAGGATTACTTTAACAACAGCTTTAGTATCGGTAAGTTAGCGCAGGAAAAAAGCGTCATATGGATTGCCACTACCGACCCCAAAGGGAGTCGTTATAAACGAGTCGCGGCCAACCTCGAACAAGCCGGGCTGACGGTGTGGGCCATTACCTATCCCGACTTAGAACCCGACCAAACGGTGCTCTATCAAGTAAACCAAAAGCCTGAAACGGCTAACTACATAAAAAATACCTTAAAGGCCCGAGAAGTCAGCCTAGCTCCGCCCAATATCCGGATTGACGCGGCCCGTAGCGACATCGTGCTCATACTCGGAAATAACCTGCCCGCCCGCTTCACCGCCCCGCTACCCGCAACAACTCAGCCGACCGCTACCCCCGCAGCCACAGGAACAACAACTACCCCGCTACAATTGGACAATTAACGCTTTAGCTTAAACTGCAACCCCTTAACATCTTGCCTAAATTCCCAATACTCAATTCTCAATTTCCAATGGGATACTGAGCCCCGGAAATTAAAAATTGGAATTGGCAATTGGAAATTACATAACCATGTCTCTACCCATCGTCGCCCTCGTCGGCCCACCTAACGCAGGCAAGTCCACCCTGTTTAATAAAATTATTGGGGAAATGAAAGCGGTGACTTCCGACGTCGCCGGCACCACCCGTGACCGCCAATACGCCCCTACCGGCTGGAACGGCGCGGCTTTTGAACTTGTAGACACCGCGGGGCTTGAGGCCGACGCTGCAAGCGAATTGGAGGCGTCCGTACACAAACAGATTGAGGTGGCCGCCAAAGAAGCCCAAGTCATTGTTATGGTGGTAGATGGCAAACTTCCGCCCGACAGTCTCGACCGGCAAGTGTTACTCAAATTCAGAAAATCCAAGCAACCGGTCGTGCTGGCCATAAATAAATTAGACTCTCCAAAAAACCTAGAAGCGCTCACCGCAAGCTTTTTGAAGCTCGGCCTTAAGGCGGTTTTCCCCGTATCTTCCGTAACCGGCCGCGGGATTGGCGATATGCTCGACCATATTGTTTCTGTTCTGCCGACAGCAGAACAAGAAGAGACAAGAGACAAGAGACAAGAGACGGGTTCAATCGGAGTAGCAATTGTGGGAAAACCGAATGTGGGCAAGTCCAGTATTTTTAACCAAATCCTCAAAGACGAACGCGTGGTGGTTTCCAATGTGCCGGGCACAACCCGCACGGCGATTGATAGCGACGTTACTATTAATGGCACCGACTATACGTTTATAGATACTGCCGGTCTAAAAAAGAAAGCGGCCCGCCAAGCCCAACCCGATGTCTTCTCCAGTTACCAAACCTATAAGTCTATCCGCCGAAGCGACGTATGCTTCTTTGTGGTAGACGCCACCGAAGAAGTAACCAGCCAGGACCAATCTGTAGCCCAGGAAATTATCTCTCAAGAAAAAGGTTGCATTGTCTTAGTAAACAAAATTGACCTCTACGACGCCGGCCAACAAAAAAAGAAAACCGTAGCCGAGCCGAGCCGAGAAAAACTCCAGGCCTATATTTCTCACCACTTTCCTTTTTTGTGGATGTGCCCGGTGTTCTTTGTCTCCGGTAAAACCGGTGAAGGCTTGAGTGAAGCCATTGCCGCCATTAACAAAATCGACGCGAGTCGGAAACAAATTGTAAACCCGGAAGCACTCAAAGACTTGCTTGCCCGGCGTAAGAAGCAGAACCCACCCAAACGGCTCATGGATCAAAAAGAGCCGAAGGTTTACAGTCTCGCTCAAGTGGAAACCAATCCGCCGAAGTTTGAACTCTTAGTCAACCATACCCCGGCTATTCAGGAGAACTTCCGAAAGTCCGTAGAAAACGCCATCATTAAAGAGCTTAACTTTTGGGGTACACCCATTAAAGTCCGCTTAGTCAAAAAAGTATAAAAAAGGGGGCATTTCCATGCCCCCACAGCTCACCCCGGATAGCTTCTTGTGGCCAATATTTTACGGAAACAAGGATCACAAGCATCTATGTGGCTGCGCTGACACTCCTTTGAACAAAATATCAAAGATGTGCTGCAAAAAGCTTGTAAAGCTGAATCGGCTTCGCGCTGTTTGCACCAGACACATAGCACCGGCGGAGCTGTCGGAGGAGTTACAGAGTCCCCCTCCTTCAAATTACTTCTAGGTACGTGCCCATGACTATTCATAATGAACTCCTTTATGGTTCGGAGGTTATATGTTTACCCACGGGCTGTTTCGTAACCCAAAAGAGCTTTTCACCCATCCATCCTACCTGAAACTGATTGCGGCTACAAGGGGCATACGAACCAACAACATCTGGACCTTAGGCCTCACAATATTGCGCGCGTACCGATGCTGCTATAATACACATATGAAACTAATCGTTGGGCTCGGCAACCCGGGTAAGAAGTATGAATGCACGCGACACAACGCCGGGTTTTTGGCCGTAGATGAATATTTAAAAAAGTTGGAGGCCATTTCCTGCACCTCTCGTTTTCAGGGCCAAATTTGCGAAGTTCATTTTACCGCTACTCAACATCCGCAGGGCCCTATAAAAACTTTTTTTATCAAGCCTCAAACCTACATGAATAAATCGGGCGAAGCGGTTAGAGAGATTATCCACTTTTACAAGGCGAATCCGGAGACTGACTTACTGGTAGTACACGATGAATTGGACTTAAAGTTCGGCTACTGGAAAACCGCCTTCGATTCCCGAGCAGCGGGCCACAACGGCGTGACCAGCATTATTGACTCGCTCGGCACGCAAAAATTCCACCGCATACGCATTGGGGTAGAATCGCGAATCTCCCGACACGAAAGCCCAACCGATGAGTACGTCCTACAGCCGTTCTCCGACCAAGAGCTTGCCCTACTCCGCGAGACGGTGTTCCCCCAAACCATGGAAGCAATCGACAACTTTATTTTTGAAAAATAAAAAAATCTCTCCGCCACTCGGCGGAGAGATTTTATGTTCACTATCCCACTTGCAAGTGAAAGGCTACAGACAAACGCCTATAAACCTTTACTCACTGCTAGTAGCAGAAGGTAGGAGGGATGACTTCTACGTTCGCACTTACAAGCAGGAAACTAAACACAAACTTGAAGCTTCAGAAATCTCTAGAAATTTAACTGTTATTATTATACACCTTTATAGTAATATTGTCAAGCCATGAATCCCCTTGCCGATACTATCTATTTACACGGCTTAAACCTCTTTCCGTCTTTCGGCCCGAAACGACTAGGTCTATTAAGCAATTATTTTGAAAATTTTGGACAGGCCTTTACTGCTTCCACGGGCGAGATCATCGCCGCCGGAATTGATGCCGAGCTTGCCGAAAAATTTATCAAATTTAGGCAATCAATCGACCTGGAAGCGGAAGCGGACAAACTCGACACGCTGGCCATCCGACTTATAAGTGCCCAAGATCGGCAGTACCCGAGGCTATTACTCGAATGCGGACTTCCACCGGCACTCCTCTACGTACGAGGAACCGTACCCGCGGCAGACTGGGCTATCCTCTCAGTAGTTGGTACGAGGAAGGTTACCACCTACGGGATGAGTGTAACACCTCGAGTCCTCGGGCCATTGGTTGACGCGGGCATAGTCATTGCTTCAGGATTAGCCTATGGCGTAGACGCACTGGCACACAAGCAGGCGACCGAAAAAGGCAGACCAACTATTGCCGTACTCGGCGGAGGAGTTGACGACAAAACTCTGTATCCAAAAAACCATTTACTGCTCGCGGAAGAAATACTTACGGCAGGCGGGTGCCTTATAAGTGAATATCCGCCCGGCACCCCGCCGTTTAAGCAAAACTTTGTTGCTCGTGATCGCATTATCGCCGGTCTTGGTCTGGGCACCCTTATTGTAGAGTGTAGTCTCAAGAGCGGCTCCCTCATTACAGCCCAGTACGCGCTTGAGCAAAACCGACGACTCTACGCCGTTCCGGGACCCATCTACGCGGAAGAGTCGCGCGGTCCGAACAATTTAATCAAAATGGGCGCAAGTTTAGTTACTGAGGCGGCGGATATTCTAAACGATTTAAACCTGAGCCCAAAACTCGAGACTACGCCTCTAGCAAAAGACTATAGCCCAACAGAACAAGCAGTCCTTGCTATACTTACTTCTGAACCAATGACCGTAGATGCGATTATACAAAACTCGGATACGGACGCCTCAGGCGTTACAACTACGCTCACTTTTCTAGAGATGAAGGGCGCTATAAAAAATGTCGGCGGCCAACAGTACATCCGCGTTCGCTAAAAGCGAACCGAGATATTGATTAGTCGTATACGTTTTATCAGACTCATTGGTCTTATCAGCCCCTATCTGACCTGTCAGTCTTTTAACCCACACACACCAAATGATGTCTCGTAAACTTTTGCATCTTCTATCTCTTTTAGTAATTACACTAACAGTAGTCAGCGTGACGACTTTTATAGTGCCCAATAAGAACCTGGAGCGCCGGTCGGCAGACCCCGGTAAAACTTTGGACGATTACTATACCGAAAGCCAGAGTTTTAAAAAAACCACGCTTACCCGGCACGAACCTCGAACCGTAACTTTTCTGGCTGTAGGTGATATATCTTTATCCCGCGGTATCGCCCAAAAAATAAAAACCAAGCAAGACCCACTTCATCCGTTCCGCGGCATGGGAGAATTACTCCTGTCCACCGACTTTAACTTTGGAAACTTAGAGACACCGTTCTCACACAGCGACGCATTTAACCCGGATAAGACTATGGTCTTTAACGCGCCCAAACCCAACGTTGCCGGACTCGCTGCCTACCGTTTTGCCGTGCTCAACTTAGCCAATAACCACGCACTCGACCAAGGGCTAGACGGCGTACGCACCACCGCGCAGGTTTTGGACCAAAATGGTTTACTCCACATGGGCACCGGAAGCACCTTGGAGGAAGCATGGAAGCCAGCGGTAATTGAAAAAAATGGAATCAAAATCGGCTTCATCGGTG
>JAEUSE010000047.1 GCA_016788805.1 Candidatus Doudnabacteria bacterium | reverse complement strand
CCCACTGTACTTTCACCAACAGTAATAAGGTTTCCATATAGCGTAAGTGATCCGGTGAACTGGACCGCTCCCAAATACCCCACACCAACCATACCTAATCTAAACTTCAAAGTTTGTGTGGTGGGCAAATCCACCGTCGCTTTAAGTGTTTTCGTGCTACCTTTTGTAATGGTTAATTTATTTGAAAAAATAGCAGTCCCCCAATACCCATTCGGATCCTTATTGGCCAACTTAGGAATTTCGGCCAAGAATACATCGCCGTCATATACTCGGATATTAGACAATAGCTCAGGCTTCGCGTCCATGTTCGCGCCCAAAGACAGTTGGTCTAAAACCACATCGGCCCCGGCACCGGCTGATAATGAAAGGTGCAACGCCATAACCTTGGTACTTGCCGGCTTTACGGACTGCTCAGGCGGAGTTGTGGGGGCAAGAGCAGCATTCAACTGCGCCGGCGCAGTAGCCGAAATAGGCACCGACAGAGAAAGCGGCAACCCATCCATACTGGAAGGCACGGAGTCCGAGTAGTTTATCCCTTGCAGTAACACCACAAACACCGGCGGCGCCGGGTATCCATACGCGGGCCGGGGTGGTAATTGAGTACCGACGTCGGCACGAAGCTCAAAGTACTCGGTGGTCCGACCCGGCATAAGCACATTCGCCCTAAACGGAATGCTGGCGTAATCACCAGGCAAAGCCACCGTATCGCCGATCTGTACCCCGTTCTTCATTAACCGGAAATTACTTAAAGAACCAAAATAACCTGCTAAATTAAAACTAAACTGCTGCAACACAATACTACGACCCGTAGGAGATGTTACATTAAAGCCAAAAATTTTTGTATTCGTTGTTCCCGGAGAGACCTTCGGAACATCTCCGGGTATAAGGCCGGCGGAAGGATTTTGATACCCATAGCTTGCGCGTTGTGCCGGGGCAGCCTGAGTCGACAAAGGCGTCGGTTTATTATTACCCTTTTTACTCACCACAAATACTAATCCGGCGACAAAAACTATACTAAACAAAAGCACCGCAATCGCTGCGGGAGCACTCCCCCCCGGCCGTTTCTGTGTAAGCATAACCGGATTATTATGGATCTTTTGATTTTCGGCGACTGCCGAATTATTTTTTTCCATACATGTAAAATGAGGATTATGGTTTTCCTCTCACTCACCGAAACACACCTTAATTGCAAAAAACAAAAACACACCTATAGTATACCACCGTCCCGCCTGGTCTAACACAAAAAATTAATCTGTACTGTATCTACACTATTGGCGCACTAGTCCCCCGCTACACGAAATACTTCTTCCACGTCAGTCACGCCCTGTGCAGCTTTCAATAATCCGTCCTGGGCCATAGTCAACGTACCATCGAGAATAGCTTGCTTTTTGAGGTCGACCATGGACATATTTTTCAGTATTAAATCCTTCATAGTGTCGTTTATGTGTATCACTTCGTAAATACCAATACGACCCTTGTACCCTAAATTGTGGCACTCTACACAACCCGGCGCGCGGTAAAACTGCAATGGGTTTGGTAGCTCAACCCCCGCGGCCGGAGGAATTTCCGCAAGAGTTTTTTGTACGTGCTCTTGCAAGGTCGGCTCGAGTGTAACGGGCGTCTTACAGGCTACACACAACCGTCGAACCAATCGCTGTGCGATTACCGCATTGAGCGCCGGGGCAATAATGAACGGTTTTGCCCCCATCGTTATGAGTCTCGGAACCGCGCCAAATGAATCGTTTGTATGAAGCGTCGACAATACAATATGCCCGGTTAACGCGGCCTGTAAGGCCGTTTCCGCCGTTTCTGTGTCTCGAATTTCCCCCACCATCACTATATCCGGATCTTGTCGCAAAATTGCGCGTAGGGCCTTGGCAAAGCTAAAGTCTACGTTGTGATCTATAGGTGTTTGTTGAATTCCTTGTAGTTTATATTCGACGGGATCTTCGATGGTAATAATTTTAACACCCGGCTCATTTAATTCATTTAAAAAAGCATACAAGGTGGTGGTTTTTCCGCTTCCGGTAGGACCGGTGGTGATTATCATTCCGTTCGGTTTTTGTAATTCAGTTTCGATAATTTTGTACGACCGCCCGGTGAGACCTAAGTCGTCTAACTTAAGTTCAATCGCCCCCACGCCGAGCAAACGCATTACAATACCTTCCCCGTAGGCGGATGGCAACGTAGAGACACGAACATCCACCGGGTTGTCTCCCCACATAAAGGTAATTCGACCATCCTGCGGGAGGTTTTCCACATTGAGTTTGAGTTTTGACACTATCTTGATGCGGGAAACGAGCGCGTGTTGCAACCGGCGAGTTAAATGAACCATATCCTGCAGCACACCATCCACCCGAAAACGAATTTTAATTAGGTGTTCTTCGGGCTCAATATGAATATCGGAAGCCCCGAATTGCATAGCGACCCCAAACACGTCGCCAACCAGTTCACTCACGTTCATAGCCTCCTGCGCTTTCTCGTCTTTTAAGACCTCTAACACCTTAGCGAAATCGGTGGTAGGGATAAGTTTTATATCCTCACTCACATGTAGTTTGGGGGTAACTACGTGCGCGTAAAAAGTTAGAACATACTCCAAACCGGACTTAGAAATAACATAGGTGGTAATATTGTATTTTTCTTTGTACTGTTCCAGCCTGGCCAGCAAAGCGGGATTGTTGGGGTTTATCGCTCCGACTCGAAGTTCGTGGTGTTCACGAAAGAATGGGACAGCCTCATACACCCTAGCCTCTTCTTCCGAAAACAAGGAGAGTGTGTTTAAATCTGCCGGGAACGAATGCATGTTTATGTACGGCAAACCGAGAGCTTTTGCTTTTTCTTCGGTGTTTGCCTCTTCCATCTGGTTGCTAATCCGTTTAAGGCTATCGTGAATGCCGGTGGGGCTTGTTTGTAAAAATCTTTTTAACATGGTGTTTGTATCAAAAAAAACCCTTCGTTATACGTATCTATAGTATACACGAAAGGCTTGACGCATAAGACGCCGTATTTATTTTTTTAGAAGCCGTTTAAACTGCCGGGTGTGCGGATAAGGCGGTAAAAAGTTCCGCGTCTAATTTTTCTACACTGTAGGTAGATGTATACTCGAAATATTTTTTCCCGTTATCAAATACCCGCACACTGGGCGGACCCGCCTGTATAATCTCTTCAACTACGGTTGATTTAAACGTATTCCCAGCTGAAATCAAAACTCTTGAACCGGTGGCGTCTTCCCGCGGTACGGCCAGTGCGATAGTTTGTAAACCCGGAGTATTGTCTAATAGTTCTGCCAATACGGCCGAAGCAACAGACGGACGTTCTCCGGTTTTTTCAAAATCTATCGGAAGTAAGACAACCTGAGCAAACGCGGCATCCTGAGCAAGCTTAAGCCGCGCCAGAGCCCGACCGAACAGCTTTAGAAAACTCAAACGCTCGGTTTTAAACAGCTGTTTTACAACTCCTTGATACTCTGCTCCGGCAGCAATTAGATCCGCAACCACCGCAAAACTCTCCGGGGTAGTTTGTTGGTTCTGTAGACTATCCGTACGGGCAAGCACCCCGGCAAGTAGTGCGGTTGCCGCCCCCGGCACTGTCGCCTGCTCTCCTAAACTTCGAAGTACTCGGTAACAAACCTCGGCCAAAGAGCTACTGGTAAGCACAAGAAGATTTAATACGCCGTAACTCTCGTTATATGGACTGGTGTCAATATTCACCTTGGGCACGGCGTAAAAAAGCTCGGCGTGGTTCGTAAAAAGGGAACCAAGCTGTTCTAACTTCTCAACGCCTAAGGTAATTATCAAATCAAACGGCAACTCCCCGCTGGTAACCCGTACATCGGAGGGGCTAAACCCACCTTCAGCGCCCCGCACATACACAACGGTTTTACCCGGAAATACTTCGTAAGTCATTTCCCCCACCGCAGCCCGTGAAGTGTCCACTGTTATAACTAAGTCGCTCGTACTCTGCCGAAGCGGACGTATTGCCTCACTACCAAGCAAAAAATGAGTACGTTCCGGTACGGCACCAGAACTGGCAAGCACAACTGCTTTTTGGAGGGCGCCCAACCCAGCCCGAAGCGCGACCGCGGAAGCGGTCGTATCAATCGTAAGCACCTCCGGTAAGGCGATAAGAATTCTTTTTGCCTTTTTCAACTGTTCCGTTACACGTTGTAAAATCGCTTCGTCCATATGACTCCGGTATACATAAATCTGCTAAATATCTCGCTTTACTGCAAGCTCTGCACTATATCCGATTTTACTTCAACGGTCAATAACCTGTACAATACTTATATATTGCCTGGGTTCTTCGAAAAACAATGTTGCTATAATCGCCTAATAATCAGTACCCAGCCCCAAGCTTTGTACTCTCCGACAGACTCACCGGGCATGCAAACACCCGGCCTTTAAAGACCGTCTCATGTTAAATCCACCGAATAAAATTATACTGCTCTTTCTGACCGTTGTGTGGGTAGCCGGATTTTCCACACTCACTCATTCCGCAGAGGCAAAAACCGTCTCCGTAAAAGAGATTGTTAGACAGGACACCGGAAACGAGCAGGTACTAATCGACACCAACACTATCCCCCCCGAGCTTATAGAGCTCACTGCGCAGAGCGAATACACCTCCCTACCTTTATTTCTATCAAAAACCAATCTCAGCAATCTACCCGAGGACAAAACCACAACCCAAATCGAGATTGGTGCCGTATACCTTTGGACTCACAATTGGCTAAAGACTCAAACCAGGGTTGCGGAAGATGCTTATATGAACATCGTGGAAAACAGAGTGACCGATTTTAACCCCGGGCAAAACGGGTTTTATCCGGACGCGCGCGCAACAACCCTCGCGCTTATTCGTAACCTTCAAACAGGAACCCTCGATACTCCCGTGGTTGCGGTGAGTGTAACGCCAAACTTTGACTTAAGCAAAACCAATACTTTGGGTATCAATACCTTATTAAGCGGCGGTCTATCAGACTTTTCCGGAAGCTCTAAAAATCGAAAAGCTAACATAGAAGCCGGAAGCAAGAAAGTTCGGGGCGTGCTTGTCCCTCCGGGAGAAACACTAAGTTTTAATGAATATCTAGGAGATGTTACCGCGGAAGATGGATTTAAACCGGAAATCGTAATTAAAGCGGATGGACTCAAGCCAGAACTCGGCGGAGGTGTTTGCCAGGTTTCCTCGACTTTGTTCCGAGCGGTTATGCAAAGCGGCATGCCTATTACAACCAGACGAAATCATGCTTTCTCCGTAAATCATTACTTCCCCCCGGGCACAGACGCAACTGTATACAGCCCTTATACAGATTTTAAATTTGTAAACGATACACCAGCTACGGTGCTCATATGGAACTACTATAAAAATGACCACACCCTAGCTTTTGATCTGTACGGTACTAAAGATGATCGAGTAGTAAGAGTTGACGAACCTCTACAATGGGACCGCAAGCCTGACGGCTCCTTAAAAGCCTCTTGGACCAGACACGTAATCAAAGCGGGAACGCAGCGAGACGATGTGTTTAAATCTAATTATTTACCCCCCGCATTGTTTAAAAAGGAAGAAACGTTTGTGGTAGCTGCTCCACCTACAAACGCTCTCCCACTCACGACACCCCAAAACCCAAACAACTCCCTTCCTCCAGCCACTACAGAAGAAGAGGTGGTCTTTGAAGCCCGCTTAAGACCGGAACAACTCGGTGAGTACGTAGGACAAGCTCAAATAAAAACCAACCTAAGTGTTGCAATTACGGCGGCTAAAATGAGGCAAGAGCCAATTGAGCACGTCCTTCTTTACGGCCCACCGGGCTTGGGCAAGACCACGCTCGCCACTATTATTGCCAAAGAGACAAATCGCAACCTTAAAACGACCTCGGGGGCTAGTATCCAACGGGCCGGCGACCTGGCCGCGCTTTTAACTAACTTAGAAGACGGCGATGTGTTGTTTATAGACGAGATCCACCGGCTTCACGCCTCCGCCGAAGAAGTCCTCTACCCGGCCATTGAAGACCGTGTCTTAGATATACTAGTCGGAAAAGGACCCGGCGCCCGGAGTATTCGCATGCAGCTCCCCCGATTTACCCTGGTAGGAGCCACAACCAGAATCGGCCTACTCTCAGGACCTCTACGGGACCGGTTTGGTCACGTTTATCATTTGGAGTACTATGAATACAGCGAGTTGGAATTGATAATAAACCGCTCGGCTAGCATTTTAGGTATCACCCTAGACCAAGCCGCGTTAACCGCGCTGGCCAAACGCAGCCGCGGAACACCCCGTATTGCAAACCGGCTTCTAAAACGAGTGCGAGACTTTGCTCAAACCAAACAACAAAGCATTATTACGGACACTCTAGCCACTGAAGCACTTACTATGATTGGTGTCGATTTACTCGGCCTTGACTCAGGAGATCGCCTTCTCCTTGAGACCCTTATTCATAAATTTAACGGCGGCCCGGTGGGTCTACAAACGCTCAGCGTGGCCACCGGCGAACCGGAAGATACCATCACCGACATATACGAACCGTTTTTAATCCGCGAAGGCCTTTTGGTACGGACCCCAAAGGGTAGAGAGGCTACTCCGCGGGCCAGAGAACACATTCGGAACAAATAATTAACCTGGTCGTGTCATGATTGACTTCGCCGACTCAAAAATAATCATTATTGCTATTTATTTAATACTCGTGTTCGCAATAGGACTGCTCAGCCTAATTGCGATTGCGGTGCTAAACAAAAATGCGGAGAAACCTTCCACGGCTAAAATGGTGGGGATTACCTACGCTCTTTTGTTCACACTGCTCTTTATCTTCTCGCTTCGGGCGATTACCAAGCTATAACCATATGCATAAACTGTTTGCTTCACAACAAGATAATGAAAAAATATATTTAATTATTCGCGAACACCCAATTATCCCGACTCTTAAACTTGGGTTTGTTCTTATGTTAGTTGGATTCGGTGTTGTGGCCCATTGGCTCATCCCCACGCTCATCCCGAACACTTTTAGCGAAACTGTCCTTGCAAGCCTCTCTCTATTTTTTTATATATTTTATTTCGGGTTATTACTCGGCGGGCTTCTGATTGTGGTTTTTCACTACTTGTCTTTGCAAATAATTACAGAAATGCGCATGGTCGACGTTGAACAAGCCGGTCTATTTGGCAGAGA
>JAEUSE010000046.1 GCA_016788805.1 Candidatus Doudnabacteria bacterium | reverse complement strand
TGAGAGCGCCGGGGTTTTCTTGACACCTTGCCTGAGTTTGCTACACTATTAGCAGTCTGAGCGAGTGAGTGATAAATAACATTTACTTTTCCGCTTATCTAATTGAAAAATATAATTAATTAAACCACAGATACGCTGATAGCGCTGATTACACAGATACGTGCCCATAAGAATGTTGCGGCAGACTATCTGAATCCGTGCCATCCGTGTCATCTGTGCATCTGTGGAGATATTATGCAAGTCAAACCTATTGGGAATCGCATTCTCGTGGCCCCTATTAAGGAAGAAGAGGTCACTAAGAGCGGTATTGTACTGGCCGCCACTTCCGAAAAAGAAAAGAAAGCTCGCGGTAAAATTGTGGCCGTGGGAACAGGTGAAGAAATAGCTAAACTCGGCCTTAAAGTCGGGGATGAAGTGGTGTTTGGTAAATACAGCGGTGACGAAGTAGAAGTAGATGAAAACGGCACTAAAGTTGAGTACAAAGTTTTGTACGTTGGGCACGAGAAGGATGAGAGCGACGTGTTAGCAATAATCGAGTAAGTAATTAAACCGCAGATACGCAGATAACGCGGATAGCGCAGATACTGTTATGCAGTAATGCCCTGAATCCGTGTCATCTGTGAAATCTGTGCATCTGTGGAGATATATTATGTCAAAGATTGTAAAAAAAGGTTTCGCGGCCAAGATGGCCATTATGAACGGCGTAAACATTGCCGCGGACGCGGTAAAGGTAACGCTCGGACCAACCGGTAAGGCGGTTATTTTAGATAAAGGTTTTGGCAGTCCGCTCATTAGCGACGACGGCGTAACCGTAGCCAAAGAAATTGAGCTTGAAGATAAGTTTGAAAATATTGGCGCGAGCCTGATTCAAGAAGTGGCTAACAAGACCAACGAAGGTGCCGGTGACGGTACTACCACCGCAACGGTGTTGGCCCAAAAAATGATTGAACAAGGCTTTGAGGCGGCTGCTATTGCTCCGGCGCATGCCAACAGCATTAAGCGAGGTATGGACTCCGCGGTGCGGTTTGTAGTGGAGCAGTTGACTCAGGTGAGCCGCAAAATTAGCAGCAAAGAAGAGATTGAGCAGGTGGCGACTATTTCTTCGCTCGATGCGCAAGTTGGAAAACTGATTGCTCAGGTAATGGATGAAGTGGGGAAGGACGGGGTTATAACCGTAGAAGAAGGCCAGAAAGTCGGTTTGGAGCACGAAGTGGTAAAAGGTATGCGGTTTGATAAAGGCTTTGTGTCTGCCTATATGGTGAGCAACTCCGAACGCATGGAAGCAGTCTGGGAAGACCCGTACATTTTAATTACCGACAAGAAAATTTCCAGCATTCAGGACGTGTTGCCCGTACTGGAGAAAGTGGCTCAGAGTGGTAAAAAAGATTTGGTTATAATTGCTGACGATGTAGAAGGTGAAGCTTTGGCGACTTTTGTACTGAACAAGATTCGCGGCAGCTTTAACGTGTTGGCAGTTAAAGCCCCTGGTTTTGGCGACCGACGCAAAGAAATGTTAATGGACATTGCTGTCTTGACCGGTGGACAAGTCATAACCGAAGATCTTGGCTTTAAGCTGGATAAAACTGAACTTGAACAGCTTGGTCGAGCTCGCAAAGTAATTGCTACTAAAGAGTTTACTACCATTGTAGACGGTCAGGGTGAGAAGTCTGCTCTGGAAGCACGGGTCAACCAAATTAAGAACGAATACAACAACTCAACCAGCGACTACGACAAGGAAAAGTTACAAGAGCGCATGGCTCGCTTAAGTGGTGGCGTGGGCGTTATAAAGGTTGGCGCTTTCACAGAGACAGAAATGAAAGCCAAAAAGTTCAAGATAGAAGATGCCTTGAACGCCACCAAAGCTGCGGTTGAGGAAGGTATTGTGGCCGGTGGAGGAGCCGCTTTGGCTCGCATTGCACCCATGCTGGATAGCTTTGGCAAAGACATGTCTTTTATTGAACGAGCCGGGGTAAAGGTTGTGCGGAGCGCGCTTGAAGCACCACTTCGCCAGATTGCTGCCAATGCAGGCATTGAACCAACCGGGATAATTGGTTACATTCAGAACGACAAAAATCCTGCCAACTGCGGGTATGACTTCTCCAAGTACCAGGAAGAGTCCTGGGAGAAGGGGATTGTAGAAGACATGATGCAAGCGGGTATTGTGGACCCAGTAAAGGTAACTCGCTTAGCACTTGAGAATGCTGTTTCCGTAGCTTCTACCTTGGTTACCACCGAAGCAATTATAGTAGATAAGCCAGAGCCTAAGACGGCCGGTTCTGCGCCGGAAATGCCTGGAATGGGCGGTATGGGTGGAATGTATTAAACTAGTACCTAGTAATTAGTTCTTAGTACAAAAGCCTGCCGATTGTATCGGCAGGCTTTTACTTATATAAAGAGTCCCTTGGTATTAGTGCGCCTATATAAAGTTCTGACTCAGGTCGGGACTGTGAGGAATACATATGAAATACTGAGAGCCGCAACAGGGATGAGGGTTTGTTGCGGCTCTTGGGTTCACTTTTTCTTTTGGTCAGGAATTTGGCCAGTGCCACGGCACCTGTCGCAGTCCGCGACTCTGTTTTTATTGATGACCACTATTCCGTGACCCCCACAGTCTGGGCATGTCATATTTTTAGTCCTCTTCAAACTTTTTCGTCTTTATCTGTCGACGCTACCGTTGCGCACATTGCAACAGTCGTACAAAAAGACATGTTAATGTAACACATATAATCATTTTTGTCAATATTCACTGCTTAAATGTGATGGTATTGACAAAATGGTTGTAAAGGTGTACTATGTTACTTCAACATCAAAAACAGTAGCAATTTTCTAAAATACGCCCAAAAGTATGCGCGTTTTTTATTTCCCCTACAGGTATTCTAAGGATTAAAGGCAAAGGGTTGAGGGTACCGTTAGGCGGTTCATGCTCCTGATTCCGTATAACACGGATTGGGGGCGCTATAAAAGTCGTGAGCGAGCGTTTTAAACTTGCGCTGCCTGCTTTCACGGCTTTTTTGCTATCCCTACTAATTACGAATTTGCCCGCCCCAATGAGGGAAGTAGCGCATGAGCTTTTTAGGCAAGGAGCACTGCAAACAAATTCAGGTTGACCAAATAAAGATTTTTCCTTATACTTATGGTACTTTTGAATAGAGATTGCCACGTCGCTCGAAGACTCGTTCCTCGCAATGACAATTCCGGTGTCTTTATTTGTAATTTGAGATTTGTAATTTGAGATTTGTAAAACTATGGGTGTCCCGAAAAAGCATAAAACCCGCTCCGGTCGTGATCAACGCCGCAGCCATCACGCCTTAAAGGTCACGCAGCCTGCGACCTGTAAGAATTGTGGTCAGCCTACCAAGCCACATTTACCGTGCCCAAACTGTGGGTACTACAAGGGTAGGAAAGTCACTAAGTAGCTTTCAAAGCTTCCGTAGCTTTATAGCTTCTTAAGCTTAAAGCTCGTCCTTTTGGGAAGCTTGTAAGCTTAAGAAGCTTTTTATAATGGCAAACAGACATTTATCTCGGACTATTGCAATGCAGTCACTCTTTGAGTGGGACTTTAACGGTCAGCAAAAAAGTTTGCAGGATATTACCGTACTCAATATTCAGCAGTTCGCCCCCGGTATGGAAGACCAACAGTTTGTGTTGAGTTTGGTGCGCGGGGTAGAGAAAAACTTGCCGGCGATTGACGCAATTGTTGTAGAGACGGCTCCGGAGTGGCCGTTAGAGCAAATTAGTAGCATTGACCGGAGTGTGTTGAGGCTTGGGGTGTATGAACTGCAGTTTTTGAAAGAGGTGCCGCCCAAAGTTGCTATTAACGAAGCCGTGGAATTGGCTAAAGCTTTTGGCGGGGAGAGTAGCGGTAAGTTTGTAAACGGAGTGCTCGGTACGTTGTATAAAAAAATGTATCCGGAACCGGCACCCGATCAAGGTTCCGTAATAGGCTAAGATACCTTTTTCTATGTTGGCCAAAGAAATAATAGAACTATACGAGATTTTGGATCGACCCGGAGAAGTGGGTCATTTGGTTCGGCAGTTGTATACAGAAACAGGAATTAATCCAACCTTAGAAACCGTTACCGAAGGCACTGGCTCAACCGAATTTATTAGTTTTACAATCCCGGGTATCCATGGTAAGCAGTCGGGAGGTAATGCTCCGACATTGGGAGTGATTGGCAGGTTGGGTGCTATTGGTGCCAGGCCAGCCAGAGTTGGGTTTGTGTCCGATGGGGATGGTGCGCTTGCTGCGTTGAGCGTTGGTTTGCGATTGGCTCGCATGGCAGCTCGGGGAGATAGGTTCGTCGGAGACGTGAGTGTAATGACTCATTTGTGCACTCAGGCCCCAATAGATAACCGTAGCCCTGTCGCATTTATGGGTTTGCCCGTATCAATGCATACTATGACCGAGCATGAGGTGGACAGGCGAGCCGATGCTATTATTAGCATGGACACTTCTAGGGGGAATAGGATTATTAACCACAATGGTTTTGCTATTACACCAACTGTAAAGGAGGGGTGGATTCTTCGGGTCTCGGAAGACTTGCTTACTTTGATGGAACAAGTGACCGGCACTGTAGCCGCGGTAGTGCCTATTACTATGCAGGATATTACGCCCTACGAAAATGGATTGCACCATTTTAATAGTCTTATGCAGCCTGCGACCATGACGAGCTCGCCAGTCGTGGGTGTGGCATTTACCAGCCAGCTTCCTGTGCCCGGCTCAGCTACCGGAGTAAGCTCTCTGGGGGTACTCGATGCCGCTTGTAGGTTTGTGGTAGAAGTCGCCCAGCTTTTTACTCGGGGCAGTTTATCTTTTTACGATAAAAAAGAGTTTGAGCAAATGATTGGTATGTATGGTGATATGAAGAGATTGCAGGGCTAGCGTAAATATTAAGGGCTATTGCATTGTGCGCATTTTTTAAAATCCCGGCTTATTTGTGCTATACTATAGACAGACAATCAACAGTCCTAAGTTTTAAGAAAGGACATTTATGAACAAACTTGAACTTACCGAAATTTTGGCTGCCCGCTTAGGCATTACACACAGCGAAGCAGAGCGCATGTTAAATACATTTATAAATATAGTCTACGAGCAGCTGCGAGCCGGTGAAAAAGTAAATATTAGCGGCTTTGGCCAATTTAGTGTTTCCCACCGTGCTCCGCGTATTGGGGTAAACCCTCGTCAGCCAAATCAGAAGATTCAAATTCCGGAACTTAATACGCCAAAGTTTAAAGCCGGGGAAGCCTTTAAGGCTGCAGTAAAGCTTCGCAAAACAACAGTCATTAACGATGCCGGTCCAACCCATACGCCGCCTCCGGCGCCGTCTATAGGCATATAATTTGAGTATAAAATAAAAAAGCCCTCAGGGCTTTTTTATTTGTCCAGCATTGTTCGCAAAACCTTCTCTGGGCGTAAGTCAGACGAAGCCTTGGCAGAGTCGGAGCGGGATAGGGGAATCGGTCGCCCACGGTGGAACTTCAGCTCCTTAGGGGTCGTTTTAGTTCTCACCTAACGCGACCCCGTCACTAATCAAAGCTGCGCTCGCTCGCTTTGGTTTCCGCCTGGTAGGCGGACTGTTTTTTTCGACTCTCATACCCTCCGTCTCCAAATATAAAACCCCCGTAAAGGAGGTTTTATATTTGGAGCGGGATAGGGGAATCGAACCCCTCCCTTCAGCTTGGAAGGCTAAAGTACTACCACTATACGAATCCCGCAGATTTTTTTTGCTTCAATAGTATAGCGAACTCTAGTGGCATAGGGAAGTGAGCGGGTGGGGTATTGGTCTAAATGTGCAAAGTTTTGTATACTGTGTAGACTTGCTTTGCTTGAGCGCATAAAACGGGGTGTAGTATACCGGTAGTACGTCTGCTTTGGGAGCAGATAGACAGGGTTCGATTCCCTGCACCCCGACCAGAAGGGTCTAAAATGCCTTTGACATAAAGCTCATATTATCTTATAGTATAAGCATATTTATTGTTAGATTCTTTGATTGTGGAAACCCGCTACAACTTGGTATAAAAGGGTCGGAACCTGTTCACATATATTCTCTTATATTTAAGCAGAAAATGTGGCTGGGTTTTGGCCTTTTGTGTTTTTTATAAGGCCGGGGAAACGTGAGGGCTTGCTTGTAACAAAGCGTATGGGCTCACGTCTCACTACATGATAGCTATTGCAGCATGGTTTTATAGCGGAAGAGCGGTGGACTTAGCTATCTATTACATTCAGTTATTGGCCCCTGTAGGGACCGTCTACCAAAAGGTGCTTTAAGTCTCATTTACGAATTTTGGGCAGATTAGCGTCTGTGTCTAAAAGCGTGAGAGAGACGGGCTCCTAGGTCGAACTTTTGGCAGCACGTATAAAGTTTTTACGTGGGCGTCCAATAACCCCGTTCTATATATATCGCCGTTCGAACTCTAGAGCGAATGGGACAACGATATATAGAGAGTTGGGAAACAATTAATTATTTTTCAAGTGCATTGATTGAATCAATTGAACAATCAATCCCTCCGGTCCGGTGTTACACCGGACTGAGCAGAACTTGAAAAATGGAGTAAGTAAATGAATTCTGCAAAGAAAATTTTTGCAGCAGGATCCGCAGTGGCTATGTTGCTCCTTGGTGCCGCACCGGTTTTGGCCGTTGCTCACACCGTTGGAACCAACATCAGCAGCACTGATGGTACCGTTTGGATGATTGCCAATGGCGCATCCGGCGTATGCCGACGTGCTTACACTTCCGCTGGGGCATTTTTGTCCTACGGCTTCAATTCTTGGAGCCAGGTGGTTGTAGCAAACAGCGATGATCTTGCTCTTCCTGTATGTTCCGAAGGCTTTATTCCTCCTCAGGATGGCAGTGTTATCTTCTCTGACCGCGGTGCGGACAAGGGAACTGGTTACATTGTTTCCGGTGGTATGAAGTATGGCTTCCCAACCGAAGCTATCTTTAAAGGCCAGGGTTATAGCTATTCCACAGCAATGTGGGCAGATATGTCCTGGATGGCAACCGGTGGCGTGGTAAACGCTGCTGACGCTGCTCATCTTCCTGGTACTTTGGTTAACAACAACGGTACCGTTCAGCTTGTTGGCAACTCCGGTTTGCTTGGTGTTCCAGATTTGGCCACCTTCAACTCTTGGGGTTACAGCTTTGCTAAAGTTGTTCCTGCTAACGCAAACGACAAAGCAAAAGCTCAAACTGGTGTAATGGCTATGCGCCAGCCGGGACAATTGTCTCCGACTTCCATGTCCACCACTCCAGTAACAACTGGTCCTATCTCCGCTATGTTGGCTGCTAGCAACCCCGCTTCCGGCGTGATTGTTGCAGGTCAAG
>JAEUSE010000045.1 GCA_016788805.1 Candidatus Doudnabacteria bacterium | reverse complement strand
GTTGCTTAACCGGGTATCCGGGCTTCCCCCTCAGCGTTTACCGGAAATTTTGAGAGCAGTACAGCAAAGTTTAGTGACTCGTGATATACAGCTCTATGCCCGAGACGAAGCGTTACAAAAGCGGTTGGAAACATTGGGTTGGGCGGGGAGGATTCGCACCACTACGCGAGACTACCTGAGCATTGTTTCCAGTAATTTGGGTGGTACAAAAACTGACACAGCCATTCAACAGGACATTTCGTTATCGAGCCGAATTGCGGCAAACGGCGCGGTGGAAAACACGCTGCGAATTCATCGAAGGAATCCTTTGCCGGACGTACCTGGCTTGAGCAATAAAACGTTCATGCGTATTTTTGTACCACGGGGAAGTAAGTTGCTTTCGAGTAAAGGCTTTTCCTATGTGGATTTAGACGCAAAATATATCACGCAGGGGACGGTACATGCCAAGGTGGCCGCGTGGGAGGCGCATGCGGTGCGAGAGGTCGCAAGCGGCATGTTGGTGGGACAAGAAGCCGGTAAAACTTTTTTTGGTAACTGGATAGAGTTAAACGGTGGGCAAGAAGCTACGGTGGAAGTAACGTACGAACTACCGTTTAGAATTGAGACTTTGGATCGGTACTCCGTATTATTACAAAAACAGGCCGGGAGTCCCGCGCAGACGGTGCGATATACACTTGAAATCCCCGGTCGGCGTATACTTTGGGCCAGTGACCGGACCGAGGTCGGGCCAAGTGTCACAAAGCAGATTGAGTTTGATAGAGACAGGTTTTATGGTTTGGTGTTGCAGGCTGAATAGCATATGAATGAATCCGGACAGAATAAAGTTCCCCGCTTAGAACAGACACTTGCGCAGGCCGCGTTGCTGCTGGCTTTTTTGACTTTGGTGTCTCGGGTGGTCGGCCTGTTACGGGTGCGCATTTTTACGAGTTATTTTGGCGCAGGGGAAATTTTGGATACGTACTACGCGGCTTTTCGGATTCCGGATTTTTTGATGGGATTATTTATTGTGGGAACTTTGTCAGTTGCGGCCCTGCCGGTGATCGCGGAGTATTTTGTGCGTAAACCGGATCGAGCTCCCCGCATGGTGGCTAATTTAATTAACATTGCCAGCCTGTGCATGCTTGTCCTGTGCGGACTCGTTGGCTTAGGGGCTCCGTACCTCGTTTCGCTGATTGTACCCGGTTTCTCCCCGGCGCAACAACAAGACGTGGTTATGCTCACCCGCCTTATTCTGGCTGCCCAGGTATTGTTGTCCATAGCGAATTTAACTACCACAGCACTTAATGCGGCAAAACGTTTTTTGTGGGCGGGAATTGGTCCGATTTTTTACAACTTGGGTTTAATTGCCGGCGTAGTCTGGCTGTACCCGGTGTATGGTTTGGCCGGCTTGGGCTACGGGGTCATTTTGGGCGCAGTCTTGAACTTGGCATGTCAGTTACCGGAACTATATAGTATCGGTTTACAGTGGCGGCCGGTGTTGAGTTTGCGCGAACCGGGGTTTAGAGATGTCTTACGTCTGTATGTGCCGCGGTTATTGACTATAGATCTCTCGCAGGTGAGTATGTTGCTTGCGGCAATTTTTGGTTCGTATTTGGCAGCGGGTTCCATATCGGTATTCCATCTTGCGTTTGATTTGCAGGCAGTGCCTGTAGGGGTGTTTGCATTCGCCGCGGCGGTGAGCGCGTTTCCTCATTTGGCGGAGCTGCACGCCCGTGCGAATATACGGGGCTATGTGAGTACCTTGAGCGAAACCGTGCTTCGAGTGTTGTTTTATATGACTCCTATTGCGGTGTTATTGCTCTTGCTACGTGCTCACCTGGTGCGTATCTTGTATGGTGCCGGGCAGTTTAGCTGGGAGGATACCCAAGCAACGTTGGCGGTGTTGGGGGTATTTGCCTTTTCACTTATTGGACAGTCTTTGGTGCCGGTATTTTCCCGAGCGTTGTTGGCCCGAAAACAGACGCTCACACCCGTATTGGGCAACGTTTTCGGGGTGGTAGTGAGCTTGTTGGTGTCTTGGTGGTTGGTAGGCGGTTATGGGATTATCGGTGTAGTAGCGGGCTACACAGTCGGCGTGACTTTTAACGCATTGCTCTTGTATGGTTGGCTGCGTCGAGATTTGGCCCGCAGTCCGGAAGGTGTAGCTGCGATTGTGGCGGAAGAACAACGAGCCGCCGGGTGGCTTTGGCACTTGCTTGTCGCGGTCTTTGCGTTGGCTTGCGTAGCCTACAGCGTTTTATATGTAGTTGCTTCGCGAGTGGACACACACACCTGGCTAGGTTTGGTTATCCAGGCAGCCAGTGCGAGTGTTTTAGGCGGCTTGGTCTTTTTGGGTTTCGCGTACGTGGCGGGTCTTGCAGAGGCTCGCATGTTGGTCAGCGGCGTGAGCGGCATCGGCATGCGTTGCGCGAAAGCTTTAAAATTGCTAAAGTAACCACGGAATCCGAATATACGAATGCATTCGAATCCCGCCTCTTCGGCGGGTCGCCGAATAGGCGACTACGAATAACTACGAAATATAGTTTGTAGTATTCACCTGATTTGATTATTCGCCTGTTCGGATTCATTATATATCGCCATGAATTCGCTTGATAAAATTCGGAATTTTTGTATTATTGCGCACATTGACCACGGAAAGTCCACTTTAGCTGACCGGCTTTTGGAGTTGACGCACACGGTGAGTAAAAGGGAAATGAAAGACCAGTTGCTAGATCAAATGGACCTCGAGCGAGAACGGGGTATAACCATTAAGCTGCAGCCGGCAAGAATGGAGTATGCGTACAGGTTAGAGGTTGCAGGTGAGAGGGGAGAGGAAAATTCTCAAGCCTCAACCCTCAACCCTCAAGCCTATATTCTGAATCTTATAGATACTCCGGGGCACGTAGATTTTGCCTACGAAGTGTCTCGGAGTCTCGCGTGTTGCGAGGGAGCCATTTTAGTCGTGGATAGTACGCAGGGTATCGAGGCGCAAACTTTGGCTAACGCATATCTAGCTTTGGAGCACAATCTGACGCTTATCCCGGTGGTCAACAAAATTGACTTGCCCAACAGTGACCGCGAGAAAACCGCACGGGAGCTGAAGGACGCGTTTGGGTTTGCGGACGACGAAATTTTGTACGCGTCCGGCAAGACCGGAGAAGGTGTGGAAGGTATTTTACGGGCCATTGTAGAGCGGGTGCCTGCGCCAACGGGGAACCCCGAGAGCCAACTACGCGGACTGATTTTCGACTCCGCCTACGACATTCATCGAGGGGTTATTTGTTTTATTCGGGTGTTTGACGGTAAATTGCTCCCGAGGCAGAAGATATTTACGTTGGGTAGCAAAACAGAAGCGGAAAGTTTGGAAGTTGGATTTTTCCACCCTAAAATGGAGAAGTCGGAGAGTATCGGCTGTGGTGAGGTGGGCTATATAGTTACCGGTCTGCGCGATGTGTCTAAAGCCCGGGTGGGTGACACTATTACGTTGTTTGCCGAGCGGGCTAAAACCGAACCATTGCCCGGCTATAAACATGTGAAGCCGATGGTCTACGCGACTATTTTTCCGGTTTCGGGTGACGATTACCCAAGCTTACGCGATGCTATGGAAAAATTGCGTTTGAGCGATGCCTCTTTAGAGTTTGAGCCGGAGCATATTCCTAGTATTGGGTTTGGCTTTAGAACCGGTTTTTTGGGTTTGTTGCACATGGATATTGTGCAGGAGCGTTTAACTCGAGAATACGATTTAGATTTAATTCTCACCGCGCCCAGCGTGGCTTTTAAAGTTATTAAAACATCCGGCGAAGAAGTAACGGTGCAGTCCGCCGCGCAGTTTCCGGACCCTTCAAGTATTCAGTCTATTTTAGAACCATGGATGAAAGTAAACATTCTGACTCCTTCCGACTATATTGGTCCAATTATGGATATCGTAACCAAGCGTCGGGGTATTTCCGGTGATATTCAGTACTTGGGTGAAGATAGGGTCGATATGAATTTTGAAATGCCTTTGGGGAATATTATTATTGATTTTTACGACAAGTTAAAGAGTGTGTCCAGCGGGTATGCGTCTTTGAACTATGATTTTATCGAAATGCGTCCCGGCGACCTGGCCAAGGTGGACATTTTGGTGGCGAATGAAAAAGTTGAAGCCTTGTCTACCATGATGCATCGGTCCGTGGCGGAAGTGGAAGGCCGAGAGCTCGTGAGTAAGCTAAAGGAACTTATCCCAAGACAACAGTTCGAAATTGCTATTCAGGCGGCTATTGGAGGTAAGGTTATTGCCCGCGAGACAATTTCCGCTTTGCGAAAGGATGTAACCGGTTATTTATACGGCGGCGACGTAACCCGTAAAATGAAGCTGCTCAACAAACAGAAAAAAGGTAAAAAACGCATGAAGAAGATTGGCAAGGTAGACATACCTCAAGAAGCGTTCTTAGCCGTGCTAAAAAAGTAAATAAATCGACACCCAAGGACTCCCCTTGGGCCGGCCCAAGGGGAGTCCTTGGGTTGTGCGAGGCCCAGGGTAGAAATAGACTTGTGGTATTATATTTATATGTTTCGGAATAGAAAAACTGTACAAAAGGTGTTCGGCGTGGTAGCGGTTATTATGGTTATTGCAATGATTGCCTTAGCCATGGGCCCGAGCGTCTTCCAGTAATATAAATTCAGATATACGAATGCGTCCGAATCCGCAGATGCCTACGGATTTTGATTACAAGGACTTATCTGTTGGTATCCGTAGATTGGTATTAATCTGCATATCGGGATTATAATGCGTTCACTCATACTCCAGCCGAATGAAGAAGTGGTGGTGGTGTTCCGCCAAACACCCCTAATTCTCTGGCGGCCAACGGCTATACTTTTGGTGGCGGTGATTGCGCCGATTTGGTACGTGGCGCACTACGAATTCTTTGCGTCCGCCGGTACGTATGTATTTATATGGCTTTGCATGGTGGTTGTGTGGTGGGTACGGCACGTATATTTGTGGTCAGTACAGCGGTATATTGTTACTACCAAACGGTTTGTAAAGGTAGCGCACGAAGGCATATTTCGGCATGTAGTTACCGAAACCGCCCTGGATAGAATGCTTAATATTAGTTTCCGCACTACCGGCGCGCTGTCTGTATTGGGTCGGTTTGGGGACATAGAGCTACAAGTAGTGGGCCTACTCGATCCGATTGTGGTGAGTAATATTGCCGATCCGACTGCTGTGAAAGAGTTCCTTTGGCGGTTACACGAACAAGCGGTTGCGGCGCGAGGTGAACATCGGGTGCCGGGTGGGCCACAGCTTGCGGTTGGATACAACAAGCCTAATCAGCGTATGCCGGATTGACCCAGTCTGGTCTCAGGCCGAACGTTGTATATGCGTGTACTGGGTCTACGGCGTTATGACGGGATGACATTCAAGCCTTCGACTAAATAAATTCTATGCCCGCTCGAAAGTCTATTACATTTTTATCCAACCGTTTTGTTATAGTCCTGCTCATTTTGAGTTTGGGTTTTCTGTCTTTCGTGAAAATTAATCAAATTCGTGAACAAAGGAAATTAGATCGAGAAATTCAGTCGCTCAAGTCCGAGTCAAAGGATGTGGAAGAGAAGAATAAACAAATTGAAGATTCATTAAAGTATTTATCTAGTCAGTCGGCAGCCGATCGTATCGCACACCAGCAGTTGAACAAGAAGCGAGAGGGAGAGATTGCGGTAGTGTTTATGCCCACCGGCGGAGCAACCGCAAGCGTTGCTGTCGGCCCCGCTGAATCAAACCCCAAGGCTTGGTGGGATTATTTCTTCGGGCAGCCGTAACGCGTTTGTATATGGAAAAACATCACAAAAGAAAAGTTTTATATTGGACTGTGGGCATTTTAGTGTGCGTGGGAGTCTTGGCGACTCTAACGGCTTTTTGGCTCTACTCCGGCGTGGCGAGTGGGGCAAGACTCCAAACCCTGACATGGCTGGGTGCGCCTTTGGGCACAGTCGGGGACGAGTATATAGAAGCTCGAGATTTGGAGTATTTTACCTTACTTGGAACTTCGGCCGGAGTTGGGGGCCCGACAGCAGCTTTGGTTAACGAACTTCGTTTAGAGGTCGTAGCACAACAGTACAACATACAGCTGTCAGCAGATGAGATTAATGCGACCGTTGCCGAACTACGAGCAGGGGATACCCGGTACGCGTCGTTTGAACAGCAATACGGCCCGGACGTGGCGGCGCGCGCTTTTGCACGGCCGTACGCGTACACAAATGCGTTGCGAATTGCATACATGAAACAGGGTCTTGAACCTGCCCTTACGCGAAAACTGCAAAGTGTATATCAACGCTTGGACTCTGATGAAGCGTGGCGCAATATAGCCGCAAAGGAGAGTGACGATTTAGCCACCTCTTGGTCGGGGGGCGACGTTGGGTACGTTGACCTAACGCAAGCTATTCCTGAATACCGGCAGGCAGTAGGCGGGCTACCGTTACACAGTCCGGCCGTTATTTATAGTCGCTACGGGGCGCATATTGCGGAAGTGCTGAACCGATTAGACAAAGACGGTACCGAGTTAACTCAACTGCGAGAAATTGTGCTCAGGCCGCAAGGGTTTGAAGACTGGCTTGCCGATCAAACTGCTACGGTGCCTGTAAAATGGTACGTTCGTTTGAGTGTGTAGGTGCTAATCATGTGAGCGCGTTGCAATATTGCGCATAGTTTATTAAACTACCTTAGTTACCTGCGGGATTAGTCCCGACTCAGAGTCGGGACCCGCCGAAGAGGTGGGTACAATAATGTATTACCCACATCTCGGTTTAAGGCACGTAATCGATATGTAATGATATTGCGCGGGATTAGTACAATGGTAGTATGAGACCTTCCCAAGGTTTAGACACGGGTTCGATTCCCGTATCCCGCTCCACCCCAAATACTCCGTAAGCGGAGTATTTGGGGTGGGTAAGTCGGTACGGAATCGAAAAGAGTGATCCCGTACTTCGGGAATTTCATCCGAATACTTGCAGGATGAAATAGCGGCGAGGTCGCGTTAGGTGAAACTTGAAGCGACCAGGGGAAGCTGAAAGTCCACCGTAGGTGACCGATTCCCGTATCCCGCTCCAGATTCCGCCAAGGCTTCGTCTGGCTTACGCCAAAAGAACCTTATGTGGGATACTCAACTGATTTGCGTTCTCGGGTGAAGGCCCGCAACTGGGGTGATTCGAAACATGCCAGCAAGTTTGCTTCTTGGAAGTTAGTTGCTTATATGGGTTTTGGAGACGAAAGGGCTACAAAAGAATTTGTGTGGCACCTCGAAACCGGTTCAGGTAGGGCGCTTTTAGGAAAGCATTTTTTCATTAAAGTATTTTTTTATGAAAACTACGCTT
>JAEUSE010000044.1 GCA_016788805.1 Candidatus Doudnabacteria bacterium | reverse complement strand
GGTTACAAAGCAGCCGGCGGGTGCAGCTCAGTTTGTTTCCGGAAGTGAATAGGCGACTGCGGGCGGACGCCGCCCTGGATATGATTAATCGAAAATATACTAAGGACGAATGGCAGGAGGCTCGGGAACGGGCAGCGTTGGGCCGTACACCCGACAATCGAGGCGCGGAAGCTATACTGCCGGCTCCTGCTTTTTTCGCTCAGCAGGTTATTCGGGATTCTACTGGCTTTGGGCGTATGCGGGAGTTTTCCGTGGCCGATTACAAACGCGGCGACTGAGAAAGTCAGAATCATGAAGTAAGTATTTTGAATTCTGGGTTGAATATTCCTTTCTTCCAGAAAGGAATATTCCCTCATTCCTAATTCATGATTCATAATTCAGCCTTTGTTGTGATATACTAAAAGTACTGAGACTAAGCATAAAATTATGGCAGACGAAACAGGCAATTACAAAAAAATGTTGTCCGACCTAATCAAAAAACAAATGGTTATGCTCGGCCCCAATATCGCTTTAGATAAAGCACGTAAGGTTCCTGGTTTGCGGTTAGATGACAGCGGCGAAGTTTTGGAAATGGACGGCGACCCCCGCATGATACTTAAAGGCGTGGCCAACGAATATATGACGCTATCCGGACAAATTGCCCAAATGACGTTGAATACCCTGTTGGAAAAGTATCCCGGCGTACAAAATATCTAAGCTTCTACGAATTACGAATCCGTACGAATATACGAAATTTAGTAGTCCGCTTTATATCCGGCTAACCTTGTGGCTTTCGTATATTCGTATTATTGGTGTTTTGTAGGGGATAAAATAAACAATGCTGCTCAATATCATACTTATAGTTGACTTGGTCCTCTTGACCATAATGATTGGGGTGTATATCCATTACACTTTGCGTGAGCGTTATTTGCTACAGGGGCAAGTGGGTCAGGCTCATGAGTTGCAGCAGCGCATTTACCAAATCCAGGTGTTAAAGGAGATTGGGGAGCGTATTGGGTATTCACTAGATACTAACAAGATTGTAGAAATTATTACCAGCAGTTTAGGTAGTCTGCTGGAGTACGACACTGTTTCTTACATGGTACTGCAAGGTCAGGGTGAGCGGTTGGTGTTTAAGTGTCATGTGAATAACACGGTAACGCATGAGTTTTTGGAAGAAGTGCGGGAGAAAATGTTGCTGTCCGTGAGTGCCATTTTAAACCGAGATTTTAAGCCGGAACTAGTTGACGAAAGCATTACCGGGAATATTTTAGACGACAATTTGCAGGTGAGCTTGCAGTCTTATTTCAATTTGCCGGTGGTGATTGGAGAAAAGTTAGTTGGTTTGATAAATGTTGGTTCGCAGGTACCCGGACAGTACGGAGACGCTCAGGCGTCAATTTTGTATTCGATTACGAACCAGGCGTCTACAGCTGTCTCCAAGTTGCAAGCGGTATTGGAAAGCGAAAAAGGCAAACTTGCGGCGGTTATAAACTCTATGACCGACGGCGTGGTTATGGTAGACATGCATAATCAGGTTTTGGTGTCGAACCCGGCTGTCCGCAGTTTGTTAGAAATTGCCGGTGGGCAGGAAACCACCATGTACGACGTGGTGGACGCCCTGGCGGGAAAGGTAGACGTTCGAACAAAGATTGAGCAGGCTATTGGGAGTAGGTCCCCTATAGTTATTCACACCGTACAGCTTAAAAATCACGTAGTAGAGCTTACTATTACGCCGGTGCGGAGTCAGCAGGGTGACCAATTGGGTGCCGCAGTGGTATTCCACGACATTACTACGGAGAAAGATTTGGAGAAGTTACGGCAGGACTTCACCGCTATGATGGTACATGAACTGCGGGCGCCGCTTACTGCGGTGCGGTGGTCCAGTGAGTCGTTGGGTAAAATGGTCGTGCCGGGTGCTACGATTGAACCAAAAAAAGTGGAAGAAACAGCCCTTACCATTAGCTCGGCGTCTCGTAATATGTTGGAGTTGGTTAACGATTTATTGGATGTGGCCAAGATTGAAGCCGGTAAGTTTGATTTGAACCTCCAAGAGTATGACCTTGTGGCCATAATTAAGGACCAACTTTTGACCTTTAAGGCACTGGCTGAGCAAAAACGCCTGCAATTGAACGATACGCTTCCCGATAAATTTATGGTAAAATGTGACAAGGTGCGTATTTCTCAGGCGCTTGAAAATTTGCTTTCCAATGCCATAAAATACACCGATAGCGGCCAAGTTATGGTAACTCTGACCGCAGACCAGCAAAACAAGCGGGCAACTGTGGCGGTAAAGGACTCCGGGGTGGGTGTGAGCAGAGAAGACATTTCTCAGCTATTTTCCAAATTCCGGCAGCTTAAAAATACCGATAATGCTCGTAAGGGTACGGGTTTGGGCCTGGTTGTTAGTAAGGGTATTGTGGAAGCGCATGGCGGCCAAATTTGGGCGGAAAGCGCCGGCGATAACATGGGCACCACTTTTTACTTTACCTTACCATTATAAATTAATAATTTAACCGCAGATACACAGATTACGCAGATAATGCTGATAATATAAGTCGTATCAGAATCTGTGCAATCCGTGCTATCTGTGCATCTGTGGAAATATATGCCAAAAATTGTAGTAGCCGAAGATGATAAACTTTTGTCCGGCTCGTTAGTAAGCGCGTTTACCGAAGCGCAGTTCGAAGTATTTGCGGCCTACGACGGTGAAGAAGCAATTGCTAAAATAAAAGAGGTAAAGCCTGACGCGGTTTTGTTGGATGTGATGATGCCAAAGCTGGACGGTATCGGCGTACTCTGGGAGCTTAAGGCGAATCCGGAAACTTCTGGCACGCCGGTGGTGGTTTTAACCAACATGGCCGACATGGACACTATTGCTAAAATTATGGACGCGGGCGGTACCGACTATTTGCTCAAGAGCGACCAGTCGATAGATAAGATTATAGAAAAAGTCCGGCAAGTCATGGCCCGCAGTAAGGCCAGTGTTCAGTAATTAGTGCTTAGTGCCCAGAATGTAATTTCTGTATTTTTACTATGCACTAGGTACTAGGAACTAAGTACTGATTTTTATGGATGTATTTTCTCACGGTTTATGGGGTTACGCTTTGGCTTACCCGAGCGCTCGTAAGCAGCAAAAACCCAAAAAGGCCTTGTGGGGTTTAGTAATCGGAATGTTGCCCGACGTTATTCCTTTCTTGCCGGTTCAGTTATATTTTATTTTTAACCGAGCCTCTTTTGACCCGGGTTTATTTTTTCCCGTGCCCCAGCATTGGGTTTTTTCTTGGGCTATACAAAGTTATAACTACACGCACAGCCTTGTCCTTTTTGCTGTTGTGTTCCTTATTGTATTGGTAGTTCGCAAGGGTAAGATGTGGGTGCCGTTGTATGCCTGGGGGCTGCATGTGCTCATGGATATCCCAACTCATCCCAATTTTTTTCAAACGCCGTTTTTGTTTCCGCTGTCGAATTTTAAATTTATGGGTTTTGGTTTGTCTTGGGCGCACCCACTCGTCTTTTTTGTAAACTGGGGTGTCTTGGCGGTTATATACGCGTTTATATTTCGAGATATTCGGAAGCGGAGGCGGGCTTGACGCGTAATAAGGGTTACCAAATGTACCCATGCTTCGTAATTCGTAATTCGTGATTCGTATTCCCAACTTTTTCGTTCTCGCGCATAACATTCGGAGCCTCCATAACGTCGGGGCTATTTTTCGTACCAGTGACGTATTTGCGGTATCTAAGTTGTATTTAAGTGGCTACACAGGTCATCCACCGGATGCCAAGTTAGAAAAAGTTGCTTTGGGGGCAGACAAAACCGTGCCGTGGGAGTACCATAAGTCCCCGGTGCGTATAATAAAAAAGTTACGGCTGGAACACCCCGAGCTCACGGTGGTCGGTTTAGAGAATAATATTCGGAAACAGCAACCTTTGCTACTACCCAAGTTTAAGCCAAAGTTCCCGTTATTGTTAGTTTTAGGTGAAGAGGTAAAGGGTATCCCTAGGCCGGTACAAGTATTATGCGATACTTTTGTGGAAATTCCCCAGTTTGGCACCAAGGAGTCACTCAACGTTTCGGTGGCTTTTGGTGTGGCCGCCTATGCACTCAGAAACCAGTAAGCATAAGCATCTTTATTTGGTAAAATACCATAACTTACCAAGGGCTGTGGATTGTCGGGAAACTTTGTAGGCAAATTGTTAGAATGCCGCTCACTCGAGCGGTATTTTTTATTTGTGGAACTTTTGACCCGGTAGGGAGCCGTGGGGTATACTGGTTATGCAGTGGTGGAAAGTGGATAAAAGTGGGGATAAGTGGTAGATAAAGTGGATAACCTACCAAGACTTAACAAAATAAGTCTTACCCAAGGCTTTTATTCGCATAACGGTATATCTTTCCTATGTTTATCGGAGAGTATGAAGCTTCAATAGACGATAAAGGTAGGGTAGCGGTACCTACTAAGTTTCGAACTGCCTTAAAAGGCAAGGTTGTGGTTACTCGCGGCCTTGATCAGTCGCTCTTTCTGTACCAAAGTCCCGAGTGGAAAGTGATGGCGGAGAAGCTGGCTAGTCTCCCAATTTCTACTGCAAATACTCGGGCCTTTTCCCGGCTGATGTTGGCTGGGGCGGTGGAGTGCGATATTGATAAACAGGGCAGAATTATCCTCCCTAGTTATCTAAAAGAGTTTGCCGGTATGTCTAAGCGAATTATATTTGCCGGACTCTATAATCGCATAGAAATGTGGAGTGAAGACAGGTGGAAAGCCTACAAAGCTGAAACAGAAAAGGAAAGCACTGCCATCGCGGAGCAGCTCGGCAGTTTGGGAGTGTAATAAGAAGCTCGAATCGTGAATTATGAAGTATGAATCTTGAGATTAAGGTTTCGGCATTCGTATATTCAGGTATCTAGCAATATTCATAATTCTTGATTCATGATTCCGAATTCTTATAAACATACTCCGGTTCTTTTACAAGAGGTTCTTGAATATTTGCAACCCAAGGTTGGCGAAGTTTTTATTGACGCCACGCTTGGCGGCGGCGGGTACACGGAAGCCTTGTTGGGCGCTGTGGCCTCCACTGGGAAAGTTTTATCTCTCGACTTAGATATTGATGCAATTCGAGCATTTAAGCTCAAACCTCAAACCTCAAACCTCAAACCCGTTTTGGTGCAGGGGAACTTTAAAGACATTGCGAGCATTGCTCAGGCAAATGGTTTTAGTAAGGTAAATGGGGTTGTGGCGGACATTGGTTTGTCGAGTTATGAATTGGACGATGCCGGTCGCGGTATTAGTTTTAAGCACGACGAGCCATTGGACATGCGGTTCGATGCCTCTGTTGCTAACCCAACGGCCGCGGATTTATTGGCATTCAAGTCGGAAGTAGAATTAACAAAATTATTTACGGAGTATGGAGAGGAAAGGTACTCCCGTTCCATTGCTCGGAATATTGTTCGTAAGCGTACTGAGGAAGCGGTTACGCGAACTACCCAGCTGGTAGATATTATTACGAATAGTCTCCCGCGCGCTGTGCGCCATAAGGCTCAAGATTCGTGCAGACGAATTTTCCAAGCTTTACGCATAGCAGTTAATGGGGAATTGGAAAATTTACGACAGTTTCTACCCGACGCGCTGGGTTTACTTGCGCCGGGAGGAAGGCTGGTCGTGGTAGTCTTTCATTCTTTAGAAGACCGAATAGTCAAGCAGTTTTTTGTACAGGCAGCCACAGGTTGCGTGTGTCCTGCCAACTTTCCACATTGTGTGTGCGGTAAAACGCCTCAAGTGCAGATACTTACCCGCCGGCCGGTGAGTGCCGGTGAGGCCGAGTTAGCTCAGAACTCACGTAGTCGTCCGGCCAAGTTACGAGCCGTGCTTAAACTATAATTTTTAATTGTTAGTAAAATAAATACAAAAATGTCAGCACCTCACGTTATGTCAGTGGTTACCTATCTCCCGACGGCGGAACACACTCGTGCAACCGTAGGAGACAGGGTTGCCCCGCGCGTTCATGGCGGTAAAGTCGTTCGTTCCGCATCGAAAAAAGTGGTCCGGCGGACCGCAGTGCCTTGGACTGTGTACGGCACCACAGCTTTGGTGGCAGTTAATGTGTTATTTTTCGGTTGGTACTTAGTGGGCGTAAATAATTTCGCGGGACTCGGCTATGATATTAGTCAGGCCCGTAAGCAGCTGATGAAGTCCACAGAGGCGCAAAGGCAGCTTCAGGTGGCTATGGCCGAGCGGAGCGCTGCCGTGCGTATACGCGAGCAGGCACTTGCGGAGCAACAATATGTCGCGCAAGGCATTCCGGAGTTTGTACCGTTTACTACCGCCCCCACTCAGGTGTCTATGCGATAGCGCGCATTCTAAGAACTACCCCTTCCTACCTCGTTAGCATACGGACGGCGGGTTGCCGAAGAGATAACTAAGTACTGTTATGTCATGAAGCGGTCTATACCTGTTACCCCATTCACCGGTCGTATTCGGCTCGTTACCGGTATTTTTATATGTTTATTCGCACTACTTATAGTGCGTCTTTCTGTGTTGCAAATTGGATCAGCCGCATATTATAAGAGCCAAGCCGCCGACCAGCACGCTTTTTTTGATAGGTTGGCTCCGAGTCGCGGCGAGATTAAAGTGGCCGACAAAACGAGCGCGGAAAATTTACCCGTCGCTACCAACATTCATGTGCCCTTGGTGTACGTAATCCCCAAATCAGTGAGCGACCCATTACGGGTTGCGCAAGGTCTTTCGTTTGTATTGGGTATTGCGGAAACTGATATCTTGGCTAAGTTACAAAGTAAAGATAAGGTTTATGTGCCTATTAAGCGGCGACTTACTCAAGACGAGGTTGAGAGAATAAAAGCACTTCATTTACCCGGAGTCGCATTTGACGATGAACTGGTACGTTATTACCCCGAGCGGACAGTTTTGAGCCATGTGGTAGGTTTTTTGGGTTACAAAGAAAACTCGGGTAGTGAGCGCGTGGGCCTCTATGGTATTGAAAAAAGTTTTGACCAGGCGCTGTCCGGCCAGGCCGGCTCGTTAGACCCTACTCGGTACGGTGCTGGCTCTTGGTTGTTTGGGGTGAAGCAGGCGTTTCAGGCCGCGACCAATGGGAGCCAGTTACTCTTAACCATTGATCGATCCATACAACTCACGGCTGAGCAAGTATTGGCGAGTACGGTAGAGGCCCATCAAGCAGACGGGGGGTGTGTGATTGTGATGGACCCAAAAACCGGTAGCCTGCTCGCTATGGCCAGCAATCCGTCTTATGACCCGAACGAATACAACAAGGTAACCAACCAGGCGGTTTTTTCAAACCTATGCACAACCGGTTCGTATGAGCCAGGTTCAGTTTTTAAGGCGGTTACCATGGCGGCA
>JAEUSE010000043.1 GCA_016788805.1 Candidatus Doudnabacteria bacterium | reverse complement strand
GCAGAAGTACTACCCGAACATAAGACTAATAAAGTAATAGAATTACAGCAGCGCGGAAATATGGTTGCGTTTGTGGGAGACGGGGTAAACGACGCTCCCGCTCTCACCCAAGCAGATGTGGGCATTGCCATTGGCGCTGGTACAGACGTGGCAATTGAGTCAGCAGGAATTGTGCTCGTGAAGAGCGACCCCCGCGATGTGACAAAGGTTTTTAGACTATCAAAAGCTACATACAGTAAGATGGTGCAAAATCTTATGTGGGCTACAGGGTATAACGTGGTGGCAATACCTTTAGCGGCAGGATTGTTCGGCATCATTTTGCCGGCTGCAATTGGCGCTTTGCTTATGTCGGTTAGTACGATAGTAGTAGCGTTAAACGCCCAAATACTTAGAAAAACTAAGCTGATATAATTTTATTATACGATTAAATAGTACATATATGAGTAGACAAGGAAAATATATAATAGTCGGCCTGGTCTTAATCGCATGCATTGCTGTGGCGGTCATTTTTCGGAATTGGCAGAGTTCGAGCAGTAAGAGTCGCAACAGCGGTAATTTTACCTCTTCGACTCAAGCGTTGAGAGAAGCAAAAGCAACGGAAATGGTGGAGCTTAAGAGCGGGGATGTATACGACTTGGTGGCGGAGCCGGTAGTAAAGGAAATTAACGGTGCTCGGGTACGGATGTTGGCCTACAACGGTTCCGTGCCCGGCCCGACCATTCGGGTGGCGCAAGGCGCGGAAGTAACCATCCGCTTTACTAATAAAATTGATATCCCTACTACCATTCACAGTCATGGCGTGCGGGTGCGAAACGAGTTTGACGGCGTACCGGGGGTAACCCAGCCCGAAGTAAAACCGGGTGAGAGTTTTGACTATACACTTGCTTTCCCGGACAGCGGCGTGTTTTGGTATCATCCGCACTTGCGGGAGGACTATACTCAAGACTTAGGCATGTATGGCAATTTTATTGTCACACCCAAAGATGCGGGAGAGTATGCTCCGGTAAATAGAGAAGTACCTCTTGTGCTGGACGACGTGCTCATGCAAAACGGTGCCATTGCGCCTTATTTTTCCGACACGGTCGACCACGCGCTTATGGGCCGGTTTGGTAACGTTATGTTGGTAAACGGCAGCAGCGACTACACCCTATCCGCGCAACCGGGAGAAGTGGTGCGTATGTACTTAACCAACGCGGCGGGGACCCGTGTGTTCCGGTTTGGTATTTCGGGCGCCAAGCTGAAGTTGGTCGGTTCGGACAACGGCGCATATGAACGAGAGCAAGCGGTAGACACCGTTACTTTGGGCCCATCCGAACGGGCTATAGTGGACGTCTACTTTGGCCGCTCCGGACAGGCGTATATAGAGAACCGTATGCCCAACGAGACAGTCATTCTCGGCAAGGTTGCGGTGGGTGGTTCAGCCGTAGCGACTTCGTATAAAAAAGAGTTTGATGTTTTGCGAACCTATAAAAACGTTATAGCCAGTATAGACCCATACCGCACCGGTTTGAACAAAGCACCGGACAAGACTATAGACTTTACTATCGCTATGGGGGGCATGGACGGAGGCATGCATATGAACATGGGCGGCGGTACCCACCAAATGTCCGACGGTAGCACCATGGCTAATAGCATGATGATACCTGCGTCCCAGTTGGGCCCGGACGGGATTGAGTGGGAAGACAAGCACGGTTCCATGAGTAGCCAATCCACTTCCAAGACACTTACCTGGAAAGTGGTAGACACGGCAACCGGCCGGAGCAATATGGACATTGACTGGCGGTTTAAAAAAGGCGACGTGGTAAAAGTGCGGGTTACCAACGACGCACACTCCATGCACCCCATGCAGCATCCGCTCCATTTTCACGGCCAGCGTTTTTTGGTGGCCGGTGTAAACAATAAGCCGCAAACCAACTTGGCCTGGAAAGATACCGTACTCATACCGGCCGGCACTACCGTGGACCTACTAGTGGAGATGTCTAACCCAGGAGACTGGATGGCGCACTGTCATATACCCGAGCACATGGAAAGCGGCATGATGTTTGGTTTTAAAGTAGAGTAGCTTTCGTTTAAAAACCTCCGTTACGCGGAGGTTTTTTTGTACTTGAGGGAAAAGTAGTGTATGGCGTACGAGCAGGCTATGCCAATAAGTCCGCCGACAAGTACGTCAAAAAAGTAATGGTGGCCCATATACATACGGTCCACGGCGACGAGCGCGGCAAGTGTGTAAGCGCTGTAGCCATATATGGTTCGTGGGTATCGAAGCCATATAATTGTGGCCAACGCATAGGCGACCGCTGCTTGGCCGGAAGGGAAGGAGTAGCTGTCCGGTGCTGGAGGCAAAAAGACCACTTCTGAGAGTGCCTGGTAGGGTCGCGGACGTTGCGCAATGTTTTTAATGATGAAGTCGGTTAGGATGTATGTACCGGCGGCGGAGAAGGTGAGTAATTTGCCTAGCAGTGCCCGTTGTTTATTTTTGGATATGAGCAGCACAAGCAGAAACGGGTAATAGATGAGCCCGTACCTAGTTGCGTAGTGTATCCACAGAGCGACGGTGTTTAACATGCCACTGTGTGGTAGATGGTTAAAGAAGTAGAAAATTTCGGTGTCTAGAAGCATTACAATAGTCTAACAAAAAAATCGTCCCTCGACGATTTTATTGGGTCGCTCTAGATTTTTTACCACACGTCGCACAGAGTCCGAAAAACTCTAAGGAGTGCCGGCGTATGCCGATGAACCCACTTATTTTTTTAATATCTGCTTCCAGTTTATGCAGGTCGCATTTAGAAATGTCTACGATTTTACCGCAGTGTTCGCAAATAGCGTGGTGATGGTGACTGGTAAGTTCCCAATGAGAATGGTCGTGCTCCAGGTTAACCATTTGGACTAAGCCTCGTTCCCGGAATGCTTCCAGCATACGGTAGACAGTGACTTGGTCCAGTTTGATGTGCGTAGTAGCCTTAAGGATGTCTTTAATAGTCACCGGAGTAGGGGATGCGGCCAGAGTGTTCAAGACAGCCATGCGTCCGGTTGTGACCCGGACGCCGGCGTTTTTTAGGGTGGTTTCCGGGTGAGAGAGTGTGTTCATACGCATATTATACCACAACTGTGTTCTAAATGCAAATAATTGACACATGCAAGTAATTTGCGTTAATATGAATGTAAACTATTTGCGTTACTATATTATGAAAATTGCGTTTGTCGGTAAGGGGGGCGCGGGAAAAAGTACCATATCTTCACTCTTTATTCAGTACGCGCAGCAAAACAATCAGAAGGTTTTAGCTATCGATGCAGACATCAATGTCCATTTGGCGGAGCTTTTGGGTGTTCCAATCCATCAAGATAAAGCATTGTCTTTAGACAATAATACTCATTCCATTCGCTCTTTCCTGAAAGGAGAAAATGTTCGCATTGCTTCCGCGAACCATTTTGTTAAGACAACTCCTCCGGGCATAGGGTCGCGCTTTTTGCAATGGAACAACGACAACCCGATTCTCAAAAACTATGCTATTTCTTTTGGCACAGGTAATTATTTTATGTATGTAGGAACATATACAGAAGACGGCATTGGAGTGAGTTGTTATCACACAAATCTTTCGGTATTAGAAAATTTACTTTCTCATGCAATCCTCAATAAAAACGAATGGATTATTTGTGATATGGTTGCAGGAACAGACGCGTTTTCTAATACGCTCCACGCACAGTTTGACGCAATTTTCCTAGTGGTTGAACCTACGCCTGAGGGCACTAAAGTTTTTGAGCAGTATACGGAGTTGGCCAAAGCAGCAGGCGTATATTCCTGCTTGCAAGTCATTGGAAACAAAGTTGAAGGCGAAGATGATATTGCCTATTTGCGCAAAGTTGTCGGAGACAAATTAGTGACGCACGTACCTTTCAACAAAAACTTACGTAAAGCAAGACAAAACAACGAGTTGCCAAAATTGTCCGATATGGCGGATGATTCCGTGTTTAAGAATATCCTGGACAAGGCTGTGGCATTACAGCGAGACCCTAAACAGGGACTTGCGTTGCTTCATGAATTACATAGTGCCTATGTAAAGCAGGATTATATTGTTAATGCCTTGGGAGACATTACCGATCAGATTGACCCGCACTTTACCTATGAACAAACCAATTTTACCTCTCACGCCTAACATCTCCGAGCGAGTTCAGCGATTTATCCAGAGCCCTCAGTTATTACAGGACTTGGCTGATGCGTGCGGGTCGCCACTGAATATAGTATTCCCTCAGGCGGTGAGCGCAAACATCCGTCGTTTCCGGGAAGTGTATGACAAGCACGCTATTGCCGGCAGGATTTATTATGCCCATAAACCCAATAAGTCCGAGGCGCTTGTTAGGCAAGTCGCGATTGAAGCTATATATGTTGATATTGCTTCGGAGCGGGAGCTGCACAGTGCCCTAAGGGCCGGTTTTGTCGGCGCGAAAATCCAAGCCACTGGCCCAAAGAACAGAGACTTCTTAACCTTGGCATTACAGCATTCGGTATTGATAAGTGTAGATAATTTTCAAGAGTTGCAATCTATACAAAAATTGATTGCCACTTTAAAGATTGAACACGCGAATATACTGGTGCGGTTATGCGGTTTTGTCGGAATGAGTAAAGAGAGTCGCTTTGGTGTACCTATCTCTGATTTAGAAACCGTTTTGTCCTTTATAAGCGCGCACCAATCTACACTAAAACTTAAAGGATTTTCCTTTCACTTAGATACCGCTAGTTTAGAAGAAAAGGTAATCGCACTGGTAGATACCCTTAACTGTATTAAACTAGCACATAAAAAAGGTTTAAAACCTAGCATTGTGAATATCGGTGGGGGCTTTAAAGTTAACTATTTAAAACATAAAGGCGAGTGGGATGAGTATGTTTCGGCTCTCCAACAATCAGTTTTGGGAGAACACGAATCTCTGTCATGGCAGAACTCGGGGCTTGGTTACCGAAGCGAACATGGAGTGCTCAAGGGCGGACCGTCTTTTTATCAATACTTCAATGAAATAGCAGGGCCGGATTATTTGAACCGGTTACTTTCTTTTAAGCCGGATAGTTTTGATGGACAAACCGTAGCGCAGGTGCTCAGTGATAACTTGCTTGAGCTCTATATTGAGCCGGGGCGGGCATTGTTAGACCAAGCGGGGATAACAATTGCCAAAGTAAACTTTGTGAAGCAGTCTCCGAAAGGTGAGGTACTTGTAGGATTGGATATGAATCGTTCCAACTTAGACTCACTCAATCAGGAAATGATGGTAGACCCAGTGGTGGTTAGTAATAGCGGCGAACAGCCAGCTTCAAAAAGTCCGATAGGGGTTTACTTCATTGGTAATTTATGTTTGGAAAGTGACTTTATATACAAGCATAAAACTTTCGCGCATGCTATGCCCCAAGCGGATGATTTGGTGATATTTACCAACACCGCCGCATACAACATGGATTTTACAGAGTCGCATACTTTACAACAGCGGATCGCAACTAAACTCGCCGTTGTTGAACAGAACAATACTTTTAAATGGTATATGGATGAAAAATACCGTCCAGTAGCTTACCCGTATGATTTATAATCACATTTCAGAACTTATCGGCAATACGCCGCTATTGAAGATAGACAAGAAGGTGCATGGCCTGAAGCATATCAACGTATATGCCAAGCTGGAATATTATAACCCATTCGGTTCGGTAAAAGACCGAGTCGCCTGGGGCATGATTAAAGACGATATTAAATCGATCCAGGCTAAGAAACAAACCATAGTAGAGTCATCGAGCGGCAATACCGCCAAGGCGCTACAAGGTCTTGCTTCTACCTTTGGTATTCCTTTTAAAACAATCACCAATAGAATCAAAGTCGGAGAAGTAAAGGGCATTTTGCAATTAATGGGCGCAGAAATCGAGCAATTACCTGGTTACAGCGAATGCCCGGACCCGGATGATCCCAATGATCCGTTGGCGTATATAGAGAAGCAGCTCGCTGTTAATAGAGCTAGCTATTTTTATACTTCTCAGTATACCAATCAGAAAAATATCCAAGCCCATTACGAAGGAACGGGAACAGAAATAATAAACGATTTACCGAATGTTGATTATTTTTTTGCCACAGTTGGCACATCTGGTTCCTCTCAGGGTGTGGCAAAAAAACTGAAAGAGCATAATCGTAATTTAAAAGCGATAGGCATTGTCGGGGAAAGCGGAGACTATATTCCCGGTATTCGCACTATTGGAGAGTTACGCGAAGTCGGGTTGTATGATCGCAACAACTATACTGACATTGTAACGGTGAAATCTAAACAAGGACTTGAGGGTATGCTTGTATTGTTGCGCAAATCCGGTGTCCTTGCGGGTCCAACCAGCGGTACGTGCTATAGCGGGATGATGAATTACCTGCAAGAAGAAGATAAAAAGTCTGCCACGCCCCGCAACGCGGTATTCATCGTGTGCGATCGTATTGAATGGTATGGTTCGTATATAAAAGAACGACGCCCAGATCTATTTGGCCTAGAGGCGGACTTGCATGATACATGTGAGGTAAGCCAAGAAGAAGTTGATACTGTACCCGTAGTTGATTTCGAACAAGCAATGCAATGGATTCAGAAAGAAGAGGCGGTTGTGGTAGACGTTCGGGGTAACCAGTCATTTAATGCAGTGCACATCCCCGGGTCTTTGAATATTCCGGATAATTACCTAGAGCAACTACTCTTAAAGGCTTCACCGTTTAATAGGCAAAAAAAGGTTATCTTTGTCTGCCCCTTGGGAAAGCGATCAAAGGTATACACGGCCATTGCAAAACAAATGGGTTACGAGGCGTATAATTTAGAATCCGGTCTTGTGGGTTGGAAGGAAGCGGGAATGCCGGTACGGGACAATATAAAGATAAACGACTAAAGCAGTTACTCTCATGCCTAAATAAGCTTCCGCATCTCTACCGTCTCTGTTTGGGGTGGGACAGTGGCTTTGGCGTTTCTCAGAAATACGAACGTAGCGTCCATACACATGTGTGGTTGGTTAGTAGGATTTGTGCATGCCAGCGTTCTATACGCAGGGCTCCCGCTTTGTGATTTTATTGTTATAATTCATATATAAGTGTTGAGTTGTGCCCGGCGGATAGGTTTCTTATTATTCGCACCTTCTGGGCAGCATGTAATTGATATGCGCAAACAATATATATATTTGTCTATTGGGGTTATACTCCTAAGCTTGACTGTGGCCTTTATTTCCCTTCATAAGCGGTCTCAAGCAGCAGTTGGGTTTGACGCGCAAGCCGCAGAGGTGGGCGTGGCACAGTTGAGTGAATACAGCAAGGCTCGGGTTGTGAGTATTGGCCAGGAAGACAGTACCGTAAATAAGCATTTTAGCTTATACACGCAAGCACTC
>JAEUSE010000042.1 GCA_016788805.1 Candidatus Doudnabacteria bacterium | reverse complement strand
CCGCAACTCTTGCATCATCGGACTCTTAAGTTAGTATCCGTGCTTTTTGTTACCGTTAAAATAGTCGCTTTGTCTTGGTTGAGTTTGGGCGCGGTGCAACCGGCTAGTTCAGCTGCTATTACCCAAGAGTCGGTGCTTACGTTAACTAATCAGTCCCGAAAGGAAAGCGGAGTGAAAGCGGTCGGCTATAGTGCAGTCTTGGAACGGGCAGCTCAGGATAAGGCGAATGACATGTTAGCAAAGCAATATTTCGCCCATAATTCACCTGACGGCAAGACCCCTTGGGATTTTATAAAAAAGCAGGGGTATCAGTATTTAAGCGCGGGTGAGAACTTGGCAGTTCACTTTTTCGATGACCGCAGTTTGCAGGAAGCCTGGATGAACAGTCCGGGCCATCGTGCCAACATATTAAATGGTAATTTTGAGGAGATGGGAGTGGGTATAGCCCGTGGATTTTTCGAGAACCACGACACCACGTTTGTGGTAGAAATGTTCGGTTTGCCGGCAGAGCAGCCGATTGCAATGCAAAACCGTCCTACTCCGGTAACGCGGACCACACCGTCCCCGGCTACCGATACTTCGCTTTTTAAAAAGCCTAAACCAAAAACCGCGGAAGCAAGTGCACCGGTCCAGGTGCCGACTGCTCAAGCCGTGCCGTCTCCTGAATCCTCACAGGTAACGGCGGAGCCAGCTCCCGTACAGGAGTTAAAAATAGTTGAGACTCAGGTGAAGGTAGAAGAAGGAAATTTAATTATTACCAGTAGAGCTACGCCGGTTGCCCTGCGTTTGCTGCTGGTGTACGGTGCCCGCGCTCGGTTCTTCCACCCTACGTCAAATAATACTTGGCGTTTAGTGGTTCCGATTGAAGCAGTTCGTTCGGAAACCCTCTGGGTAAAAGCCTTTGATATACAAGGGAATAAAGTAAGTGCTGAGTTGGCCAGTTTAACGCCTACGTTCGATGAGCGGTACCTGTCCGCCGGCAGCGTGAAGGGTGCTTTGGTAAGTGTGTTTGGTCAACAATTTGATGCACAGCTGTTCGAAGATCGAATGTACGCATTAGTTATCTCGTTACTGTTGGTCAGCCTGATGATAGTCGTTGCGGTCCACCGGCGAGTGTTCCAAATCCAGATGGTTGCAAATGCGGGGTTTGTGGTGGTGCTCGCGTGCGCTTTATTGGTAATGTAGACTATCTATTTTTTGGCAAACGATATTTTTTAGGTAATTTTAGGGTATGGATAAGCACTAAGCCTGCTTGGGGGCTGAGTGCTTTTAATATTGCGTGCCAGCAGGCAGCTTGGGTGTTTTTTGACTTGGTGGCAGCGCAGCGGTCTAGTTCAACTAAAAGAGCCCGCCACGCCGTCGGTTTTTTTCCTAGCTTTGCAAGCGGTTGTATTCGGGCGGTAAGTAAGCCGGAGGTCTGCGCTACCTTAAGGGCGTTAGAGGGTTTACTCCCAGGAGTAAAGAGTTTGTCGCATTCAGCCAGTATTCGTTCAGCGGAGAGTACACGCATGGCCGGAGCCTTGGCCATATGCTTTAGTAGGTGTTGGAGTGTCGTACCGGGGCGCAGGTTGTACCGACCCAGGAGTTGCACGGCTCGCCAAGCACGGAGCGCGTCTTTTGCGAATGTATTGATTGCTACTGGTTGTAAAATACCTTTTTGGATATCGCGCGCACCCTGGTAAGGGTCGTATACCTTTCCGGTAAGCGCGTCGGCAAGGATAGCGTTTATAGTAAAATCTCTTCGCGCTAGAGCTTTTGCGCGCGACAGGTGGGGGCGTAATGTGACTTTTAGGTCGGTGTGGCCCGGGCCGTGCTGCGTTTCTGTCCGCGGAATGGATACGTTAAGACTGCCCGCTTGCGTGCGGATTTCCCAGGTTCCGTAGCGCGCATTTGCTCGTATAGGAATGTCCCCGTAGGTTTTTTTTAAAAGTGTGCTCAATTGGGGGAATGTTACATGGTACACTTCTATATCAATGTCCTTGGGGGGTAGGTTTAGGATGATATCTCGAACTGCTCCACCCACTAAGTATGCGCGAGGTTGGGGTCGTTTGTGCGCAGGTACAAGTCGAATTACGGTCTGCGCGAGTCGTTTGGCTTGGCGCAGTAGCGGGGTTAGTGGGAGAGTGAGCGCGTAAGCTGTGTTTGGCATTGGGATTGGTAACCGGTCTCGACTGCGGCGCAGAATTGTTGTTGGGGCTCCGCAGCGGTTATAAGTTGGTTGGCTCTTTCAAAAATAGTTACATAGCAGGCTTGTTTTTCTACAGGATTTTGTAGTAATTGGCAAAACGAGCGGGCGGTTACCTGGCCGCTTGGGTCCCAAAAACTGTTTTGCACTGCCCCATTAAGGCATTGTATGCGGTAGTTTTGGTTTTTTACCTGCCCACAGGCCTTTAGCTGCCCGGGAATGTCATTTGTAAGTCCCGCCCACGTCCCTGCCCATACTGGCATAGCAGCTGCTTTGGTGTAGGGGCGGTGCTTTACTACAAGCCGTCGCAATTTTACCGAAATCTTGTCCGAATATTTGCAGCATGCGAGAAGTTTGGAGAAAATAGCAACTATTTTGGTATGCCGCACCTACGGCATTGCAAGGGTAGAGAGGGTCGTTGCTGAGGTATTTAGTGGTGTGTATGCCACTCTCTCCCACAGGGTCGCTGGTTAGAGTTGGGTCTTTTGTAATTTGTGCTGACAGGTTTTCCATAAACACTCCGGTCCAACAACTATCCGTTCGTCTGGGCAGCTGGTCGCACGCCTTTAAAGCCTCGGGCAGCTCATAGTCGGTCCATGCGAGGAGGCCGTGACCTATGCCGTGGACACACTGGTGGTCAAAAAAACTATTTTGGGTTACCGGGCACAGGCTTTCCAGTGAGTTGGCAAGGTCTTTTGTGCCGTGGTCTCTGAAGTATGCCTCTATTACCCCATGGTAGTAGCCGGATTGGCATTCGGGGCCATATTCAATGAGCGCTTTGTCTCCGAGCAGTCGGTAACCTATGTGCCCCGCTCGGTGGGCCGGTTGGTGGCAAGAGCCGAACTTTTTTTCAAGGCCGTGTAATTCGCGAATGGTTTGTTTTGGCCCGTATTTTTGCATGTAAGCTTGTAGGGCTGTGTCTTGACTAAATATGCTTTCATTGTGGAGGCCTATGTGTGAAGTCGATTCGGCCGCTTGACCGCCCGTAACCAGTCCGACAAGCCTATGCCACCCATTTTTTGCTGGATTGGTGACGGCTAAAACTACCAACATAACTACGAGTAGTGCGCCGACTGTTGCGAGTTTAATTATAGTAAGCCTCTTTTGCATATACACATTGTAGCACCACCGGTTTCATCTTCTAGAATTAGCCTAAAGAAAAAAGACCCACTCGGGTGAGTCATTTTTCTTGGTGGACCTTGGGAGAATCGGTCACCCACGGTGGATTCTCTGCTTCCTTTGGTCGCATCGAATCTCACCTAACGCGGCACCGCCGTTATGTCATGCTCCAAATGGTCGCATGAAATTCCCGTGGTACGGGACCACTCCCTTCGATTATCCCTCGGTATACCCACCAAAATAAAAACGCCAATGAATGACGTTCTTATTTTGGTGGACCTTGGGAGAATCGAACTCCCGCCCGCCGGATGCAAACCGGCTGCACTACCACTATGCTAAAGGCCCTTATAAATGCTGAATGATGAATTAAGAAGTACGAATTACGTAATTCTTAATTCGTATATATGAACTTCGTTTGTGTATTATAGCGTTAGCCGCCGGTTATTTGTAGTGAGCTGTTGCCAGAGACGCTAATAATGCCTGTAAGCCAGAGGAGGCCTAATAAGCACAGCCCCACTCCGAGGATGCGCCACCAGAAGTAGGTGCCGCCCATGGTCTGAAAATAACGCTCCGCAAACCCAAGCTTGCCGGTAATGTTGGTTATGCCCGCAGTATACTTCATCATAAGCATGCCAACGACTATTAGGAGAGGGGATACAATCCAACGCATATATGTTTTTGGTTTTAGTGGTGTCTTAACTTGGAATGGTGGGTGCGCTGAGCGCACCTATCACCACGCTTAGCGTGGTGGGCGACGGAGGAATCGAACCTCCCACCTCGTCATTATCAGTGACGCGCTCTAACCAACTGAGCTAGTCGCCCCCATAAATGCGGAGTGATGAATTAAGAATTATGAATTAAAACGCGCTAAATTCTACATTCCAAATTCGTCATTCCGCATTTATTGGGGTATTGTATCAACAATAGTTTACTTTGACAACTGGTGTGGGCTATTGTATGCTGCAAGTAGGTTTTAGGCCGTTTCGAAATAAAATTGGTTTGTTCATTCGCGAATGTTTTTTTCTAAAAAAAGTAGTATCCTTGGAGTCGATATCGGCACCGCGGACATTAAAATAGCCCAGATAACCCATACCAAAAACAAGCCTCATTTGGATACTTATGGGATTGTCAATTTATCATATCAATTAACCAGTGATGAAAACGGTATTGTTGTTAAAACAGCAGCCGAAGTTTTGAAGCAGTTGGTAGAACACGCGGGCGTCACCACCAAACGATGCATGATTAGCCTGCCTAATAGCGCCGTGTTTACGTCTATTATAGAGTTGCCGCTGATGTCCGATAAAGATTTAAACCAGGCGGTGCAATTTGAAGCGAAGAAGTACGTGCCGTTACCGTTGAGTGAGATTATCCTTTCTTGGTCTTTGGTGGACCAAAATCCGGAAGCGAAAACACAAAGCATTTTGTTGACCGCGGTACCGAAGCACTTACGCGAAAGCTATTTACAGTTATTCGACCTTGCGGGGTTGCAGCTCGAGGTTATTGAGATTGAAGCACTCGCGCTTATACGTTCGTTAGTTTTTGACACCAAAACGAATCATGTTATAATCGACATAGGTGCAAAATCAACCGGAATTAATTTTATTAAGGGTGGTTTTTTGCAGCTTTCTAGAAGTCTGAACATCGGCGGCGATACCATTACCGACCGTATCGCGCAAGTACTTACTATTAGCCACGCGCGAGCCGAGCAATTTAAGAAAGATTTCGGCGTTGCCGGCGGAGGATTTATACCCGAAGCGGTTCGTCCGGTTCTGGAAAGTATCCGTACAGAGACAAAACAGTTATTGACCATATACCAAGCCCGGGGTGTGCATGTAGATCAGATTGTGCTGGTAGGGGGCGGTGCCGGTTTGCCCGGTTTGGTAGATTTTTTTAGCGAGCTTGGAGTACCGGCAGTGTTGGGTGACCCTTTAAGCAAGTTAGAGTATCTACCGGAAGTAGAAGCAGTGGTAAAGCGATATGCGCTCCATTTGCCGGTAGCCATAGGACTGGCACTGAATGTGTAATAGAATCCGCCTTAGTCGGAGCTTGAGAATAAAAATATAAAACATGCCGCAAATTAATTTACTGGGCCAAGAAAACACTCACAGGAACGCTGCCTTAACACGTTTGCCTTTGTATTTGGTCAGGTTTTTTGTTGTACTATTTATTGCCGTGTTGCTCTACTGGGTTTACTTGTACGTAAGGGTGAAGTTGGTGGTGAATAAAGTTGCCGTCGCCCAGGCTGATATAATCAGAATTCAAAAAGAAACGTTAGCAGACAAGGACCGACGGGAGCTACTGGTCCGTCAGGGTCAATTGAGCACTCTGGATAAACTTTTAAAAGATCAGCAGTATTGGTCTAAGTTTTTACCGGAATTGGCACGGGTTACTCTTAAAAGCGCTAGCTACTTGTCGTTTAGCGCGGGTAAGGATGGTACGGCGCGCATGAGTGTCACTGTTCCTACATATAGAGAGTTCGATGAGTTTTTGCAGGTTTTCGATTTGCCCCAGTTTAACAGTAAGTTTTCTAATGTTACAGTGTCTTCTATCGGTAAATACCAACAAGGTGACACCCAGAGTGTGCGCTTTGACGTTACCATGCAGTACGATGTCAATTTTTTGAAAGCCTCCGACAACTCTTCTAGCCCCACGGCGCAGTAATCATATGGATACAAAACCCACTACATCAAGGCCGATAATGCCTGCTCGAACTTCTTTTTCCGGTTCTATTTTTGAGGTTGTTTTTTTGCTCATAGTAATCTTTTTGGCTTATTGGTATTTAGTTTTGCCAAAATCGGATGCGTACGCCCGTTTCCAAGAGCAGTTGATTAGTTTGCAGGGGAGGCGAGCGGAAATTGAGCATCAGAAAAAGACCTTTGATACCTTGGTGCAGAGTTTGCACGAACAGGCGGACAGTATTGTTGCCTTGGATGACATGTTGCCTCTAGACGCAAAACCAAGCCGACTCTACTTGTTAATGGAAAGCCTTATGCAGCGAGCGGGTTTGGGGTCGGGAGTGGTGGGTATTGAGATTGACCCCCAAACACCGGTGGCGGGGGATAAGGCGGTCATAGAGCAACCTTTTAATGCAGAGAGAAAAACCAAGACCATTGGTATAAATGTCAGCGGGACAGGCACTATTGATCAACTTGATAATTTTTTGCGCCTGTTAGAAAGCAGCGGCCGAGTTTTGCAAGTACAGGGCATGGACATCAACCAGGGTCGCGGAGACCAGCTCATCTTCAGGTTGGCTATTAATACCTATAGCTATGTACCGGCATTAGCTGCGGAGGGTAGCAAATAAGTTTTTGTGTATGAATAACAAACGTAACATTATTCTTAGTTTGGTCATTGTTGTCCTTTTTGCCGCTTCAGCTTTGATTATTTATCAGGGTATTTACGCAAATTCATCGGGTGCGGGTGTAATTGTTGGGGCTGCGCCGGATGTGACAGGAAATCAAAAAGAGATTATAAACTTATTGCCGTACGGAAATGAGCTAGATTTTTCTCAAGTAAAATCGCGGCACGAGACCACCCAGGTGTTTAAGTACGAGCAGCTTGATGCCAATAGCGTGGGAGTAGATACGCACAATCTGATTGCCCGAGGGGCACTCAGCGAGGCTTCAGCCGTAAAAACTTCGGTAGATAACGCAGTGAGAGACAATCCTGTACCAAAACGAGGACAAGTCACTAACGGCCAGTAGGAGCAGTTTAAAGCAAGAAACGTATGTCTGAAATAGCCGCGCCGCCGACCGGTTCGGTTGCCATTCCTTTTGAACAGTATTTATTTGAACACGGGTTAATTGAAGAGCCCGTGTTTCGGCGTTTCCAGGAAGAGAACGCCCAAGCCCCGGTGCCGATTGATCAGTGGCTGCTCGCTCAGAAAGTGATGGAGGAAGAACAAATTGCCCAAGCACACGCAAGGTATTTTAATTTGCCTTATATTGACTTGCGGAAAAGTAGCATACCGGCCTCTACCACTTCTTTCATACCGAAAGAGTCGGTTACCTTTTACAATTTTGCACCTTTTGAGCTGGCAGACGGAGTGCTGAAGGTTGCGTTAACAGACCCGACTAATTTACAGGCTTTACAGGCTTTGGAGTTTGTCGGACAAAAGCAGGGTTTAC
>JAEUSE010000041.1 GCA_016788805.1 Candidatus Doudnabacteria bacterium | reverse complement strand
AAAGCCTCAGTGATTACCGAAGAGCAAAACGTTTACGCTGGTTCGGCATAGATCGAGATAACCATTACGAAGCCAAGCGCCCCTGGCTCTACAAAATATCAGAGCCCGGGTTCAAATTTCACATGAATGACGTACTGGCCACAATAGGCCTGGCTCAACTTCCCTACTTGAAACAAATTTTGCGACACCAACGCCAAAATGCTCTTTATTATACCGAAGCACTAAAAGACCTACCAATAACCACCGTACCGATAGAACCACACAAAGAGTCTAGCTGGTGGTTATTCCATGTGTTGACAAAAAAGCGTTATGCGCTACGCGACTTTTTACTCGCGAAAGGAATTGAGACAACCCCGATACATTTTAGAAATGATCGACTGTCGGTTTTTAAAGCGTTCCGAACAAAACTCCCAAACGTAGACCGCTTTAACAATCACCACCTAGCAATCCCGAATGGCTATTGGGTTGGCAAAAAAGAACGAGAACATATAGTCCATTCTATACACGAATTCTTTAAAAAAACCTAACCACCATGCCACGCGCCGTAAACTCAAAACACATTTCAATTCTATTATTGCTATATAACGGAGAAAAGTACATCAATGATGCATACGTCGGGAGCATAATTAAAAACACCAAAGTCCCCGGTTATGCTATTGACTTTGTATTCTTAGATAATGGATCCACAGACAATACCGTAAGCAAGGTTTTAAAACAGTACCCAATGGTACATTTACTCAAAACCTTCAAGAATACCTTATACGGTGAAGGTGTGAACACCTTGATTCGCTATGCGTATCGCACATATAAAAGCGACTACTTTATTATCTTTGACCAAGACGCAAAAGCACCGGCTGGCTACGCAAGTGCATTAGTCCAATTTGCCACACAACACCCCGAAGCGGCATTTGTCCAACCACTTATTCTGAACGGTCCAAAAAATAACGATATATATTCGGCTGGGCACAGGTATGTTGGTAAAACTAAATCCTGCTTCCCGCTGCAACACACCAAACCACATCGCCGCTACTCAGAAATTAAAAGCGGGTCCATAATGGGCACCCTTCTAAAAGCCGAGGCAGTAAAAGAAGTGGGCGTCTTAGACCCTATTTTTGAAATTTACTACGAAAGCAGTGATTGGTGCTTTCGTTTCCGAAAAGCAGGATATAAATGTTACTGCCTCTACGAGGCAATAGTATACCATGAGCGTGACCAAAAAAAGAGCTCTAACTTACAACTTTACTATGTATTCAGGAACAAAATTATTCTGTGGGCTAAACACGACACAGCAACGTATCAGGCATGCAGAGCAGAATATCAAAGAGAACTAGACTCCTTGACAACTGCGTACTCTACGGGGAGGTTGGTCAATAACTCATACGATCAAATGAAACACTTCGCCTTGAGCGACGGCGTTGCTCTCGCCGCACAGGCAACTAGAAAACGCAATACGAGCATTAAATTTCAACCATTCTCATGCGTACACGCAAAATAAGTAGGACGAGTTCAGCCTACACACTCAAAGCAAAATTCGCGGATATCCTATACCACGATTTTGAAAATCAACAGCTTGAATTTTTAAAAAGAGAGCTTTCAAAGCTGGCACAACGGGCCCAAGCATGCTTTATAGATGCTGGATGCGGCACCGGTAGGTTGACCGGGCAAGTCGCAGATGAGTTACGCGTACAGGTTATTGGACTAGACTCGAGCGCACACATGATACACCGCGCGCGTCAGCTCAACACCTCAAACCGAACAGCTTTCAAGGTTGGCGAACTGGAACATATTCGCGGCAATAACCAATATGACGCCATTTTTATAATGTTTACAGTGTTTAACTACATTACCGATCCTCGCAAGGCCAAGAAGGCAATTCGTTCTCTATACCAAAATCTAACACCAGGCGGAAAGCTCATTATAGATGCCGCAAATATACTCAATTATATTGACTGCTACAAACCTAAAATTACAAATAAGTTCAAACGCGCAGAGGGTACCTATACTCAGGAGATCTCACACCTTGTGGACAAACAAGAAATGCTCATGCATCATTTTGAAAGATTTATTACTCCCACAGGGGGCATTATTAAGGAGCACCACGCATTAAAATTTTACCCGAAGGATATTTTACAAGAATTTCTAGAGCAGGCTGGTTTCTCAGCCAAAAAAATAAAATTCCTCTTTAACTACTCAACCCGCAAACCAAACAACAACTATCCTCGGATTATTGCAGTCGCAACAAAATAGTAAATGATGTAAAAAAATCATGAGAACGGTCAAAGCATAACTTTGAGATGCTCGGTTAGTCATCCCGGGGGCCACCTTTGCAGGGAGAAAGAAAATAGCACCATGAATATGGTGCTATTTAAAACTCAAGATTGTGCTGGAGCGTAAGTGAGGATGACGCCGCCGGTTTGGAGGGAGTGGAAGTTGAGGAGTTTGAGTTTTTGGTAGGACAGGCCTTCTTTAAAGAGGCGGTTGCCTTTACCTAGAAAGACGGGCACAACGCACAGGCGGTACTCGTCAAAGAGGTTGGCTTTCATGAGCGAGTCCGAAAGTTCACCACTCCCAAACACAAACAGGTTGCCACTTCCCTCTTGTTTCAGCTTGGCGAGTTCGGCAACTGCGTCACGCGCAATGGTGGTGTTGTTCCAGTCTGTACTTTGCAAGGTGGTAGAGCAAACAATTTTGGGAAGGCTGTTCATGAAGCCCGTGACCTCTCCTTCGTCTGTAGCTTTGATCCAGTAGTCGGCCATGCCTTTATAGGTTCGCTCGCCAAAGACCAGGCTGCTAGCTGTTTTAAGTTGCTCCACACTAAAGTCTTCCAGCTCCTTGCCCCAGACTAAATTATGAAACTCTAGGTCCCACGGCTTCTCTCCTTCAAAGTACCCATCCACCGTAACTAAATTCCACATTATAAGTTTTTTCATATGTTTTCCTATTTACTATAAAGCCGTAATTTATTTTTCCAGAACTAGCAAATGACAAATTGGCTTACCATCCATGGATTTATGCTGCTCGGAGGTTGAAACTAGGCCCTTTTCATCAACAAGCTTTAGACCATTAAACTGTGCGCTTGTAATATAATTTTCTAATGGACGAAATATGTCAAACATAGTCCCATTTGGCCTAATTGTCTTTGTAGCGTAGCCGCCTTCTGGCAACGGTTGCGCGTCTACCTCCGCTCCTGGTATTGATTGGATAAAGCATTCCATGTCACCCACGATTAAATAGAATCTACCTTTCTCGTTCAATAACTGCGATACCCTGCTCAATGCCACATCGATATCTGGAATATGCTCAAAGACCATTATACATATAGCCACATCAAACTTTATATCCATATCAAATTGTTGAAGTGACTTCTGCAATACAACAACGTCAGGATGAGTCTTCTGAGAAGACTCCACATTTCTCTTTGAAGGGTCGATTCCAACAATTTCGCTTGCACCCAAACCCTTAAGCATATTAAAGAGCTGACCAACGCCGCTTCCAATATCCAAAACTCGTTTGCCCGCAAGATTATTTAAGTACGGTTTCAGATGATTACGGAAAAAAATGCGCCAATACGCATCCTCATCACCATCAATTCTCCAGTCCAACTCGGGAGAATCGTACTGTTGCGGATTAACCGCTTTCGCCCTGTAATCTTCCATGGCAATAGAATAACAAAAAACACCTCTTTGAAACAGGTGTTTTTTTGTTACTTCTGTAAACCTTTATTTACCAGAATAAAACTCTATTATCCATTCAATGCCGTATTTGTCCCGAAACATACCGGCGTACGATCCCCACGGACCGTCGCCCATGGGGCCTTCTACTTCTCCTCCGGCAGAGAGGCCGGCAAACAGCCTGTCCGCTTCTTCTTTGCTGTCTGTGCTTACAGAAATTTTACTTCGGTTTTCCCGCTCGTTTACTTTTCCCATTACTTCCGGCACGTCGTTAGCCATAAGCACACTTCCCTGACCAATGGGTAAGGTAATGAGCATTATTTTCTCTGCTTCTGCTTCGGGTACGGGGAACTCGGCGCTCGCCATGTCTTTAAAACGCACAACTTTTCCAAACTCACCACCAAATACAGATTTGTAAAATGTAAACGCTTCTTCCGCGTTCCCGTTAAAGTTTATCCAAGGGTTTATTGTCATAGTTGAATAGTTAATTGATAATTACCCGTTCATTATACCGACTGAATACAAAAACCACCAACTTCCGTTTGTGGTTTTTGTTGGCTCCGAACGGTGGACGAAGTTCGGACACATTGTATGGAAAATGTAGCACAGGTAGGGCTATCATGATTCTAAGAGCAAAACAGTTTTCAATTAACTCCCACTGTTTCAATGGTGTGTTTTCCATCTACCACGATAACTACCTGCTCGTCGGTTAATGTCTGCAATTTTAACTTACTCGACCATTCGGTCATAATATCCTGATACCTCTGTTCATATTTTGGTTTGCCATAGTGAGGCAATATGACAAAGTCGACTAAATGTAAACCATCAAAAGACGTGAGTAAAGGTGCCTGCTCTGCATTGTCTAATGGTTTGGCAGGCTCTATAGTAGGACACATTACCATGGAACCAGCACTGGAACCTATATACACTTTCCCTTCGTCCAGCAAGCGCAGTATTGCTTTATCAAAACCACTCTGTCGAATATGGTACAAAAGATAAAACGTATTGCCGCCCGAAACAAAAATAATGTCTTTGGGTTTTAAGTCGTTATATATTTGGGTTTCCACCTTTCCTTTAAGGTCATAGTCTTCGACTTCAAAACCCATTTCAACAAGCTTATCCCTATCTGCTTCCATCCACGGCTTCTCCGCGTAAGTATCCGCTGCAGTAGGGATAAAAGCGACCTTCAGTGCACGCGAGTCTGGAATAAGAGCTGAAAGCTTATCTGCTACCTGATAAAATTGTGACGCTAAAAATAATTTATTCATAATTGATAAACTATGTTATTTTATGTTAACCATGGCTCGATTTGCTTTTGTACGAGGTCAAAAATAATTTTATGCCCCACCTCGTTCGGATGCAAACCATCCTCACAAAATAGCCGTTCTAAATCATACTGCATAAAAGCTGAATAAACATCTAGCAATGGCACATTATGTTTTGCAGCAAGAGCCTGTAGAGGTGCATTGTAACGTTCTACGTACCCATTCAGACGTGACTTATCTTTGCTTTCAACGTGCGCAGTAACTGCTTCTACCACCGGAGTTGTATTAAGTAGTGCAATCTTAGTGCTGTAACTTTTTGCATCACCTAATACTGAGCCTAAATTACGTACATAGTCTTCCACACTTACCTTAAAAGCCCCCTTGCTCATTATGAACGCGGAATCATTGGCACCAAACGCAAACAAGAATATATACTCTTGCCCCTTACGAAATCGGACCTCTGTTTCAGATTTAAATCGTTTAACCAGCCCTTCCGTAGTTTCTCCTGGAATACCCAAGTTATATACTAGGCCGTAAAAATCAGGTTCTTTTTCTGCTTTATCGTCAAAATATTTGCGCAGTAAGTTTGCCCAGCCTGAGTCTTTAATATCCCATGCGCCATAGGTGATACTGTCGCCGAACGCATAAACTTGTGCCATAAATTATACAGTTTAGTTGGTCAATAGCGACTTTCTGTCGCCCTTCTAAAGACGAGTAATTCTACGGTCATTATACATTTTTGAGAACCAATTGCGAAGCCTTAAGTCTACCTGGGAACAGAACTATGTTTTTCAATAAATTTCGTAGATGGGCAATTTTGAGCAAAAACAAAACACGAGATCGAAATCTCGTGTTTTGTTTGGAGCCCAATGTTTCTAGGTAAAAGTGCTTACAGCACTCGGGTCTCCAGGAACATTTTTAGGTGGCTCCGAGTTGTGGAGGATGTTCGGACTTATTGGCAGACTGAAGAAAACAGATTTTATATACCTAACTTTCCTTAGAAATTTTTTGGTAGTGCTTCAAATCTATTTTAGTGATTATGGACAAAGGTTGTGGTAAAGAATTTAGGTCAAACCAACCGATTTCATCACATTTTTCTGGCTCCATTATTTTTGGTTCTTGGCCGTTCTTAAACTTCGCTAAAAATGTAGTAGCCACCCAATGTTGCTTTTCTGCCGGAATAATGTGGTCAGCTGCCGGCCACTGTTCAATGATTTCTATTTCTGCTCCATATTCTTCCATAATTTCTCTCTTTGCCGCTACTTCTAAGGTCTCCCCAAATTCAACACTACCACCCGGAGTTTCCCAATGGCCTTTTTCATTTTTTGTATTCTGACTGCGCTTGGATAAAAATACTTCGCCGGTGTCGTTAAAGATAATTGCGCCTGCAGATACTCCAATGTAATCAATTCCCTTTTTCATATACCTATTATACCACCAGACAGGTCCGAGCCTACACAAACCCACATTAAAATCCACCAATGTTTATTGGTGGATTTTAATGGCTCGGGAGCTGGGGATCGAACCCAGGACCATCTCGTTAACAGCGAGCCGCTCTACCGCTGAGCTACTCCCGAATATGGAATTTTACTACAATACGTAATAAACTCAGTTCAAATTAGCTGTTCAATTATACAAAACTATTTAAAACTCCGCAACACCCTAAAACTTACAGAGGCTCTTTGGTTCGCAAAGAATCTCTGTAATAGTTTTTAGATAAAAGATTTAGAAACCTCGGTTAAACCTACGGCCGCTGGAAGGACGAGCAGTGCCAGGCCTACCTGCGGGGCGTCCGGCGTTTCCGCCGCGGCCGCGGTTGCCGCCAAAACCCGAGCGAGCCGGACGAGAACCAAACGGCGAGCTGCTCCTGCCGGAAGGCCTGCGACCCCGAGACTCGCGTTCCGGTCGTTCATCGGGTACAGACATAGGTATATTACGGTCGAGCGGACCCATTTGTTTAACCGGTAACATTTGACCAATGAGTCGTTCAATGTCTCGCACGTCGCGACGCTCTTCCAGGGTAGCAATGGCAATAGCCTTACCCGCACGGCCTGCGCGGCCGGTACGGCCAATGCGATGCACGTAGTCTTCCGCGACTGCAGGTAAATCATAATTTACCACTAAAGAGATACCGGCAGCGTCAATGCCCCGAGCGGCAATGTCGGTTGCAACCAACACGCGATAGCGGCCTTGTTTAAAACCTTGTAGTGCCGCCAGTCGCTGACTTAACGAACGGTTAGAATGGAGTTCGGCGGAGGTAAAACCCCAATCGCGCACCAGCTTAGCCACTTTTTTCGCGCCGTGCTTGGTGCGAGTAAATACCAACGCCGTACCTTGCTCTTCGGTTAGAATAGTTTTCAGTACCGGAAGTTTGTCCTGCCTATGCACAAACACCACTTCTTGAGTAATAGTAGATGCGGCTGTCCCCGGACGAGCCACTTCTACCCGCACCGGAATGTGCATAAAGTTTTTAGCAATAGACACAATAGCATCCGGCATAGTAGCCGAGAACAGCATAGTCTGTCGTTCGGTCGGCACCTCTTGCAAAATGCGCTTGAGCTGCGGAGCAAAGCCCATGTCCAACATGCGATCTGCTTCATCCAAAACCAATACTTTCACGGTAGAAAGATTGACCGTCTTCTGTTC
>JAEUSE010000040.1 GCA_016788805.1 Candidatus Doudnabacteria bacterium | reverse complement strand
CTTTACGTAGATTAACAGCTTTACAGTTGCTTCGTCGTGCAGAAGCCCTACTACAATATCGTTATTCTTCGCCTCTTTAGTCGGACGAACTATAACCAAGTCTCCTTCATATATGCCAGCGTTTATCATACTTTCACCGCGAACTTTTAGCAGAAATACATCACGCCTGCCTTTTACCAACGTCTGAGGAAGGTTCACCCACTCTTCTATTTGTTCTTCCGCCAATGTAGGTCCACCGGCTTGAATGCGACCCAGGAGTGGTACTCGAATAAGGCCTTTCTCTAAAGTCTCTCCTAACGCGTCTAGAACCGTAATACCCCGAGCTCTACCATCGATTTTTATATACCCATTATCTTCCAAACTCTTGAGCAACTTAGCCACCGCGTTCTTAGACTTCACTTTCAAGTACTCAGCCATTTCGGAAACCGACGGGGGCAAATTGTGGTCGCGAATTTGCCGCACAATATACTGCAACAGTTCTTTTTGGCGCTCCGTGATATCTTTACTCATACATTTGGTTTCTCAATTAGCTTATACGTTCGTACACGTATAATATATACGAACGTATACCCTTACGCAAGGGTAAATAAAATAAGGGCATTTACAGCCCTTACGCAACTTATCCACAACGCCAGACTTTAGCTATCCCCACCAAATAAAAACTTGAGAAAACGAACAATCCCATCAACCACCCCTCGTAGAATGGGCACGGATGTAGGCAACAGCACGATAAGCACAATAATCCAAATAAACTGCTGTCGGATAATTTGGACAATACTATAAATAATGAATAGTCCGAGCAAGATGGAAACATATCCCCGGAACTGCCCGGGTACGTGACTCAGGAAAGATAGATATATTTGAACAATATCACTTAGCATGCTTCTTCTTGGTAGTATCTACCACCGTGATGAAGGGGTAATCAAAAATATCTTTTATAAATCTATCGAACGTATCTCGGCGGGTAATAAACTCCGGTTCTTCCATAACACAGTAATTTACCTCCTGACCCATCATATGCTCACAGGCGTCAACAAACGATTTAATCTTCTCGGGTTTTAAGGTTCCCACCAAAAGAACATCCACCTCTAACTCAGGTTTGCCCACAAACAAACCGCTCAAAAAACCTGCTTTCACGCCAAGCTTGCGAATAGCCGTAAACAACTCGTCATCATACTGTTTGTTGCGCTTGAGTAACTGCTCCTGCACCTCGGGATAAAACTTATGCTTCGTGTTAAGTTTGTAGTACTTAATAGAACCGCGGGTACAGGTCACCAACTGCCCCCCTTCCACCAAGCGAGCCAAACAATCCACCAACTTGTTCGGTCGTAGCTGCAGCCGAACGCCAAGCTCCCGGGCAGAAAAAGTGCGCGGCGGAGCAAAAAGCAAAAAACTAATAATATCTGCTTCAGGGGTATCTTCCAAAAGAGCGTGCGGAAAGTGCGGCTGCATGGAAACAGGGGTACATTAAGTTATATAATGCATACAGTATACCACCATTTTAGACTTGAAAAAAGCGCATATACTTGCTAAACTAGGTAAGCAATTTAATGGGTCGATACCGAAGCGGTCAAACGGGGCTGACTGTAAATCAGCTGGCTTATGCCTTCGCAGGTTCGAATCCTGCTCGGCCCACCATATAAAAACAACCTACGCTTGTAGGTTGTTTTTATATGTCCTCGACAAAACCCAAACCGGACAGATAAGTACTATCTGTCCGGTTAGTTTTAGTGCGACGGCATGCCGCCACACGAGCTGTGCCAATATTTCATGGCGTCCTCCTTTAAAGTGTAAATGGATGGATGATCGGCAGCGGATGCTGCCGGAGCGGGTTGTACATAACATCTTTCCTGGCCGCCGGTGTTTCCGACTGCAAGAAGATAGTGCGAGGGAAAAGTTGTTCCAAAACTTGACCCTGAAGGGCGTATGCGGCCACCTGCCGCTCTGCAACGCGCCGAGGATTGGCGTTGAGCTGAATGTCAGCAAAAGCCTTTGACTTGGCAATGTGCTGCGCCTCACCTGCAATGAGCAGCTCGGGCCCGGTTTGTCTCACCCACTCATACGCAGTGGCATAACCCAATCTCGTTTGCGCAAGTAAATCTGACCAGAGTACAACTTCACACCCCGGTGGTAAGCCCTCGGCACACTCAGCAATAAGGCGACAGTCGTCAGTCAGGGACCCCTGACTTCTCTCCCAGCCCCAAGTCTCTACCGGTTCGGTGTCAGGTAAAACGACCGAAAGTTTCATGGAGAGCCCAGCTTCTGCACAAGCCGGCAGAAACTTCCCTAACTGTTTTCTAAATCGCTTAAAAAACAAGGTCTCCCAAATATCGAGCTTCAGCTCTTCCTTGCCGCGGTATGCACCAAGACAAGAAAACGCGAAAAGTTGTAAAGGTGTTTGTTCGAGTGCCAGACAAAGCTCTGGCACAGCCACGAGCCCCACCGTTTCAAATCCCTTAAAAACACTCAGCGCGCGCTGAGCAGAACTTGACAGGCTTTTGAGAGCCCGCCTATCATCGGCCTTACTCATTTTATCCTCCTCATTGTTCACTCCGTGTAAGTTTTGAATGCGAGCGAAACATGACAATTATTACCACGTCACGGCCAAACTCAAGTTGAGGCCTACTGATAGCCAGCGTTATCTACCCCGAAGAAATATGCGACGGGCAAACCAACACCATATTTCTCGGCTATAAGCGGCTGATACATTTTTGAACGTAGTTCGCTCGGCTTTTCGTTCTGAACCAAAATTGCATTTGGGTAGTGCTCATACAACCACTTCCCTTGCAGCGCATACTCGGCAAACTTCCTCCTTATCCATTCTTCAAGTAGCACTTTCGGCGGCCGCTCTAAGTTTGCAAAGTACTTTCCCGGGCCAAAATGAGTAACCAATTTACCCATTTCCCACTCAAAGTCTGCAGGTTCAAAATAGGTGCCTATTTTTGGTAAAACTAGATTGAATTCTGTTTCAAAACTTCTGCCGGAGCGAGTCATTATATCTTTTTCCAACTGGTACCAACTAACTACTCTCGCGCCAGGCAAACTATAATTTTCCCGCAGCCACTTTTCTAACTGGCTTTTATACTCTTTCCAACGCTTCGCAAACTGCCCCAAGATCCTGACGCGCTCGCTGGGACCAAAGTCCACCAGCTGACGAAGGTACATGTAATACGGATCAGTGTTTCCAATTATTATTGTCAAATCGATCGGCTTATATATATCCCGGAGCTCTTTCAATATCTGCTCCATACGTGGCAGGTCCACCTCTAAGTTATTCCCTGTTGGATCCAGCGATACATACTCCCACGGCTCCGTCTTACTAAACATAAATCCCGAATTTATGGTTGAGCAGGTAAATAACAACAATTGTACTTGCTGGTTTGTGCTTACTGCCTGCCTGATTGCATTTGTAACAAGTTCGGAAAACCCGTGACCGGTTTCTATATTAAATTTTTTTACCGCAGCTTGTAGCTGCTTAACAATAATTTCTTCATTCATACACATACATAAAATAAAAAACGCCTTCTCTTTTGAGAAGGAGTCAAGTTACTAGCGTACGCGCTACCAAACTAACCCTTTCTCAAAAGCGGAGGGGTATGATGAGGTACGTTTAATTTGTTCAGCATGAGCCGGTACCCGCCCATGCCGTTATTGAGCCACTTAGAAATACGGGCAATAGTGGCAGAGCTCAAGCCGGTCTTGCCCGCAATGGTTGTATAGGAGTCTTTCTGGTCCAACATGCGGGCCGCCTTCCAACGGTTGGCAAATTCTACCAACTCCGCTTCAGTAAGCAGGTCACGCAAAAACCGCCTGGCCTCGCCCAAGCTCTCTAAAGCCACTACGGCTTTAAATAAATCTTCGGTTGTTTTGCTGTCCCACTTATTACTCATATATTCATCGCTTTAGCTAACTAAAGCACTTTACTTAAATAAAGTGTACCAAATACAAAAAATGTGTCAAGGGAAGCGTCACATAACATAAAAACTACCCATACGAATGAGTAGTTTTTATATGGAGCCGTTGTGCGGGATCGAACCGCAGACCTTCTCCTTACCATGGAGATGCTCTACCAACTGAGCTACAACGGCTCGTCGTTCTTATATTGTTTTTAAGGCGTCGCGAGTCTGTTTGTACTTTAGGTTACTCGGGTCTAGGGCCAAAGCTTGGTCCAAAGCCGCCAAAGATTCTGTATGCTCCTGAGCAGCCTCGTGCGCTAGGGCTAGGTTATAATAGCGGTTTGCTTGATTTGAATCAAGTGCCAAAGACTTTTGGTAACACCGAATAGCCTCCATGTACGCCCCTAAATGGTACTGCACATACCCCAGGCGGGCCCAGAAAACGGGATTTTCTTGAAAGCTACCTACTACCTGCTCAAGCTCATGGCGAGCTTGTAAAAACTCTTTTGCGTCAATAAAAGCCTTTGCTTGTCGCATGATCTCATCAGAATTTACAGGCATCGCGGCTGCCTTCCGCCGGGAGTGCGACTTAGGGGGCTTAGAAACTGCAGCATCCCCGCTTGCGGTTGCATTTTTTGAAGACTTTGTATGATTCTGCGGAACTTCCGTAACAACCACCGTTGCCGTGGCCACCTCTGCCGCGCTCGGACTATCCACTGACTCAATGGGAGCGGATACTACAGATACAACGCCCGGCTGCACATTGCGAGGACTGGTAATTCTAGCCTTTGTCGAAGACTTCATTTTTGATTCCCGGTTCTGTTCCAACAACTGGCGCATTCGGAACTTAGAACCTTTCGGATCCCGCAGCCCCTTTCCCTCGAGAACAAACCTCCAAAACGAGCGCATACCGCCGCGCGCTTTCTGCAACCACCGCTTTATCACATCACGCGCGCTTTCTTTATTTGCAGGACCCGATTCTTCCAGCTGCCGCGTGGCTTCTGGAAAATGCCGGGCAATAAGCAGTATTACCGAAACAATCGCCAAAAGCAAAATACTATTTGGAAGAATATATGCGGACATAAAAATTCAGAATGGTGAATCTAGAACGCAGAATGAAAGACCGCAAATTCCAAATTCTCCATTCTGAATTCTATTTTTGACTAGTTTCCCAAAACAAAGCGAGCAAAACGTCGCACCTGAATATTTTCTCCCATTTTAGAAACGCTTGCGCCGAGCATGTCCTGTACCGTAATGCTCGAATCTTTCACAAACGGCTGGTTCAGCAAACACACCTCTTCGTAATACTTTTGAATACGACCGGACATCATTTTTTCTACTATGTCCTGAGGCTTACCCTGAGCCTGCTCTTTGTAAATTTCCTGTTCGCGGAGCAAGGCTTCCTCAGGCACCTCCGCGCTGGATACGTACAGCGGTGCGCTGGCCGCAATATGCAAGGCAATGTCTTTAGCCAGTTGTTTAAAATCGTCAGTCCGTGCCACAAAGTCCGTCTCGCAGTTTAGCTCAACCAACACACCAATCCTACCGCCGGCGTGAATATAGCTTTCCACAATCCCTTCATTGGCAACCCGGTCTGCTTTTTTAGTTAGTTTCACCGACCCCTTTTTACGCAAAAAATCAATCGCTGCTTCTTTGTCGCCATTGGTGGCGTCAAGCGCCTCTTTTACGTCCATCATACCCGCGCCCGTAAGTTCGCGAAGTTCTTTAATAAGTTCGTTTGTCATATGTAATATGCACCACAGATGCGCAGATAACACAGATCACGCAGATGTTGGATTGGTCTTAAATCTGTGCCATCAGTGCAATCTGTGCATCTGTGGTTTAATTTAATTTTATGCGTTTACTTCTTCGGTTTCTTGCTTTAGAGCAGTTTCGGCTACCGGTGCGCGATTGGCGACAAATCGGTTTCGGCCTTCTGCAATAGCCTCGGCAATGACTGAGCTAATAAGTTCTACCGCCTTAGTTGCATCGTCGTTACACGCAATCGGGTATGTAACCAAGTCCGGATCGCTATTGCTATCTACGAGGCCAATAACGGGCACGCCCATTTTTTTGGCTTCGCGCACCGCAGTGCTGTCGTGAATAATGTCCGCGACGAACAAAACATCAGGCAACTTTTTAAGCCCCTTAATACCTTCAAATAGTTTTTCCAACTTGAGCATTTCCCGCTCAATGAGCAAACGCTCTTTTTTAGTATACCGCGCGGCCAACTCGCCAGTAGCCTGAAGTTCTTCCAGTTTTTCCAACTTACGGATAGTTTTTTGAATTGTTCTAAAATTGGTGAACGTCCCACCCAACCAACGAGCGGTCACAAACGGCATCCCGGCTGCCTGAGCTGCTTTTTTTACGCTCTCCTTAGACTGGCGCTTGGTGCCCACAAACAGCACGGTACCGCCCATGGCGGCCTTGTCAGAAACAAAACTCGCCGCCTTGAGCAGATGCTGTCGAGTTTTGGCTAAATCTAAAATATGGATGTTGTTGCGGACCGTGTATATAAACGGTTTCATGCGGGGGTTCCACCGGCTGGTGGTATGCCCAAAATGTGCTCCGCTCTTGAGGAGCTCCAACAAAGTAACGTCTTTCATAGTTTCTATGTCCTTTTTTCTACTACCGTACAGCCCTTGTTAGGGAGGATATAGGCACGGTATGCTGGTTAATTAAAGCCGAATTATGAAGCTCGAATTAGGTAATTAGCGATTCGAAATTCAGCCTTGCTATTTTACCATCCCTTGACGAAAAAAGCAAGAATCGGCTATACTATATGCACTATTTAATACCTCCATATGAAGAACGGCATCCACCCAACATATTTTGCTACAGCAACTGTGACTTGCGCTTGTGGTAACACGTGGCAAACCGGCTCGACTAAAGAAGCACTCCATACAGAAATATGCAGCAAATGCCATCCGTTCTATACCGGTAAACAGAACTTGATTGACACTGCCGGAACTGTGGACCGCTTCAAACAGAAGCAGGCCAAAGCAGCCGAAGCCAAAGCTGTCGCGACAGTCAAAAAGCCACGCAAGGCGCGTGCGACCAAAGCGTAACCAGACAAAGCCTCGAAACCACCCAAAGCTCAAAGCACTTTGAGCGGGTGGTTTTGTGTTGCGAGAGCTGGTTGCATGTTGTACAGTTGTAAGTAGTAAGTATCACATACTCTGTATAATCCATAGTTACAACATACAACTTTACAACTTACTACTACTGTATATGAATCCAGCCTTTCAAAAAATACTCGACGAATACGAAACCAACTTAAACGAGCTTGCGGCCAGCGACCCGCATAGTTTGGCGCGCCTGGGAAAAAGACAAGCGGAGCTGGTACCGTTAGTAGAAAAAATTCAAAAACTCCAAAAAGTTGAAGCCGAAATTCAAGGTACTACAGACCTGCTTAACGCACCTGACCCAGAGATACAAACAATGGCTCACGATGATTTAAAATTACTCCAAGTACAAGCGAGCGACTTACTAGAAACTATTGAGGCTGACTTGCTCCCCAAAGACGAACACGATACTAAAGATATTGTAGTGGAAATTCGGGCCGGCGCCGGAGGAGACGAGTCCACCCTTTTTGCCGCCGAGCTCTTCCGGGCGTACGGGAAGTTTGCGGAAAGCAAGAACTGGCGCGTACATATTGTGTCTTCATCACACAGCGAAGTGAGCGGTTTTAAAGAGGTAATTTTCGAAGTGAGCGGGAAAGCAAATCAAA
>JAEUSE010000003.1 GCA_016788805.1 Candidatus Doudnabacteria bacterium | reverse complement strand
AGGACAGATAACTATTTCTTCTACCGACACAGGCCTTACTTCTATTGGCTCTGGTAATCCAGGGTATTTAGCCAGATGGAATGGAGCTAACACCTTAGCTCAAGGCTTACTTATGGACAATGGTACTGTTGCTGGTATTAATGCTACTTCTTCTAACTATACTTTTAACTTACAAGGTTCTTCTGGTGTCAGTCCTTTGAACATAGCTTCTAGTTCTGGAACGAGTATGTTTGTAGTTAACCAGAATGGGAGAGTTGGAATTGGTTCTTCTTCCCCTATGGATTTATTGACAGTTTTTGGCGGGGATATAAGTTTGTCTCGAACCCAATATTTACGTTTTAGATCTGAAACAACCGGTGCTCAAAGTGCTGGGGTGGGTGGTACTACTTCAAATGATTTGGTTTTGTACTCAAATGGTTTAGTTGAAGGCGCGAGACTTAGTAGTGGGGGAAATTTGGGAATAGGTACAACAACGCCACTTAATGCTTTGGCAGTATCACGTGATTGGTCTACTGCTTTATCTTCTGGTGGTTATAGTGGTTCTCAAATTTCCGCTCGCGGGGCGACAAATCCAAATTTAGGTTTGTTTGTTGGGTACCATACAAGCGGTGACTATGGGGTAATACAGGCCGCAGATGTTGGTACTGGATTTAAAAATTTACTACTTAATCCTTTAGGTGGAAATATTGGAATTGGAACAACTACTCCTTCTGGAATAATGCACATAAGTGCTGCCTCTGGCGCTGCTCAACTGTATATAAATGGCAATGATTCCAACTTTGCAGAAGGAATTATTTTACAACGAGCTGGAGTTGAAAAATTCCAGGTAGGTTTGTCGGCTTCTGCCAACAATGGTATAACCGGTTCAGCTCAGAACGATGCAATTATTCGCAGTACTGGAAATATGCTTTTCTCTGCAGCTCCTTTGTCTCCCCATATGGTTATAACAACAACCGGAAATGTTGGTATAGGTACTTCTACCGCTTCTTTCTTGCTCGACGTGCAAAAGCCAACAGGTGTTTCCACCACAACTGCCGCAACTAGAATTGCTATAAACAACGGGTTTACCGGGACAAATACTGCAGCAGTGTTTCAGTTAGCAAACAATGACTTGCCAAATAGCCAATCTTACAATTTTTCTTTTGGTGGTACCGCTTTGGTTGGGCAGAACACAAAGCAGCTTACAGTACAGGGCGGCAGTAGTGCTTCAGTTATACAGTTTAACGATGCAGGGGGTGGAAATTCTGTAGAAATTTTAATGGGTAATAATACGGCACAAGGTCACGGTATTTATATTGCTGGTTTAGCAGGACAGGTTCCAAATTTGTTAAATGTGGCTTCTTCTTCTGGTAGTGCTTACTTTGCTGTAACTCCAATCGGAAATGTAAATGTAGCAACTCTAACCGCTTCTTCTTTGGTTATGTCTGATGCCGGAAAAAATCTTTCCTCTGTGACTTTGGGCAGTGGACTTTCTTTAAGTGGTAGCACTTTAAGCGTAACATCTTCTGCGGGTGCTAACGCTGCTTGGACTATAGGGAATGGATTAATTTACAATGCTACTACTACAGACTTAGTAGGAATTGGTACAATAACTCCAACCACAACCTTGTTTGTACAAGGTAAAGCAGGAACAAATGTTTTGAATATAGTTTCTTCCACGGGCAGTTCTATGCTAGCTATTTCTCAAAATGGAAACGTGGGAATTGGGAACGCAAATCCAAGCGCTAGTTTTGAAGTTAAAGTTGGGGCAGCAACAGGGGCCATTCAGTTAACAGGCGGAGCAACGGGTTTGAGTATTAACAATATTTCTTACTTAAATAATTTTGGTGGTTTTTTGCAGTTAAGAGATGAAAATGGTTTGCAAAATGTTGTCTTGAGGTCTTATGCCGACTCGTTTATAAAAGGTGGTAATTTGGGAATTGGCACAACTTCTCCTTCGGCTGTTTTGTTTGCGCAAGGTACATCCTCTCTTCCTTCGGCTAATGTACTTGTGCTTGCTTCTTCTTCTGGGAGTAATTTAATGACAGTTACTTCAAGGGGTAATGTGGGTATTGGTATAGAAAACCCTGGTGCATTGTTACAAGTTTCTGGTCAAGGCACAGATATAGTAACTTTTGGGAATGGTGTAGATACAAACACAAGTTTCAATGTTCAGAACAGAGCTTTGTTTGGTTATAACCAGAGCAGAGGTGCGGCAACGGTTCAGGGTATAACCGGAAGAGGTATAGACTTTAATGTTAACAATAGTACTTTTGGTTCGGGTCAGGCTATGGTTATAACTTCGGGTGGTTTGGTTGGTGTTGGGACGACTTCTCCTTCCGCCACTTTATTCGTACAGGGCATAGCTTCTTCTACTATAAACCCTTTTGTTGTTGCGTCTTCTTCGGGTACGTCTCTCTTTGCAGTTTCTCCAAATGGTTCTACGACTATTGCGTCTTTGGGGACAGGCTGTGTCGGGGTGGTTAGCGGACAGCTTTATACCGCTTCTTGTGCAAGTGGTTCTGTTACGGGTACGGGTTCCGTTGGGTTTAATGCAATATGGAACGGCTCTGGCTCACTAACGACAGGCAAGATTATGGACAATGGAGTTGTGGCTGGTATAAACGCAACTTCCAGCAACTACACTTTAAATATTCAAAGCAACGAAAATATAAATCCTCTAAATATTTCTTCGTCTTCCGGAAACAGTGTGTTTATGGTAGACAAGCAGGGGAACATAGGTGTTGGTACCACGACTCCGACAGCTAATTTGTCAGTGGCAGGGACTTTGCAGACCACTGGTAATGCTACTGTCGGTGGTAATGTAGTTACTGCGTTAATTACTGGTAATGCAGGTACTTCAAAAATAGATTTTCTCAATAACCAATTAGCATTTACTGGCGGCACTACAATGAGATTTAATGCTAGCGGGCTTGCTATTGGAGGTCTTCCGACTAATATGTTGGACGTGTTTGGTAATGCAGCTATTGGTGCCGCGTACGCGGGTACAACCTCACCAACAAATGGCTTGATTGTTCAAGGTAATGTTGGTATTGGAACTACTTCGCCAGTAGCAAAATTAGACGTTTATGGTAACTTAAATGTTGGAACTTCATCTACACCGGCTTTATTTGTAAATACAGCTACTGGTAATGTAGGCATAGGAACAAGTACTCCAAACGCTAAACTTTCAGTAATGGGGTCGGCTAGTTTCCTTACCCCTACTTCAACCGCAGCATATTTCTCGCCAACATCTTATGCAAATGGAGGCGGTTTAGTTCTTACTGTTGTAAATACAGTGGGCAGTTTGCAGGCTTGGGAGGCTTGGTCCCCATCTAATGGTGTTTTAAATCAGACCTTTACAGGTGGTAACAGCTCAGCAATTAACTTTAATGCTGGCGGCAACAGCTCAATTAACTTTAGTACAAATGGCACAACTAAACTTTCATTGAATACAGATTTCGGACAAGCTTCGGGTGTAGGCGTGACTGTTAACGGGGGTGGAACTTTAGATCCATTTAACGTAACATCTTCTAGTGGTGCTTCTATATTAAGAGTCACCACTGGAATGAATGTGGGCATAGGCACCACCACTCCAGGTAGAACTTTAACAGTAGCAGGAGACATAAGAGCAACAGGTAGTTTGTATGACTCTAGTAACTCTGCTGGTACAGCTGGCAGCTTCCTTATGTCCACCGGTTCTGGGTACGCATGGAACTCTACTTCAACTTTGTTTGGTGGGAATATTTATTTAAATAACAACCAGTTAAGTTTGTTTGGTAATTCAGCTTTAAACCAAAACTTAACCACTACTTCTTCTCCAACCTTCGCCGGTTTAGCAGTTACCAATGCCTCTACCACTAATCTGACTGTTTCGGGCAACTTGCATGCTGGCAGCATACTTGGTCTTTCTACTTTGTCTTTTACCAATGCTTCTACTACTAACTTAACTTCCTCCGGTAATGCTTACTTAAATGCGCTTATAGCTTCCGGTCCTTCTACTTTAACTACTGCTTCTGCCACAGCTTTGTCTTTATCTAACAACTTCTGGGTGACTGGACAGTCCAGTCTAAACAATGCTTCTTCTTCTGCTCTTACTGTTTCTGGCAACACCTGGCTTAGCGGTTTGTCCTTTACCAATGCTTCTGGTACTAACCAGACTTTGTCTGGCAACTTCTATGTTACTGGGGTTTCTACATTAGCCACTACTACTGTCACCAGACTTACTGCTAGCGGCTCTACTACCATATCTTCTCTGGCTGCTGGTTTGGTCAGAAGCGATGCTAACGGGGGACTCTTTAATGGTCCTGCAGATATTTCCTCTGAGACTAACCTTTCTGTTTCTGCTACCGGGCTTCAGCTTTCTGGTGATGCCGTAGCTCTCCAAGCTGGCTATGTTATCCCTCTTACTGCTTCCACCACAGAATGGGCAACAGCCAGGAACATAGTTAATGCTTCTTCCACTTTGTGGGATACAGCCTACTCTTGGGGTAACCATGCTGCAGCTGGTTACTTAACCTCTGCTTCTGCTGCTACCACCTATGTACCTTTCTCTTACGCTTCTTCCACTTTCCCTTCCTTTACTTACGCCAGTTCTACCTATGCTACTCAGGCTAGCTTGCTTAGCTATCCTACTTTTGCTTACGGCAGTTCTACCTATGTTAACTTCTCTTATGCTTCCTCTGTCTTTGCTACCATAGCTAACTATCCTACATATTCTTATGCTTCTGGTAGCTTTGTTACTTATCCTTATGCTTCTTCTTCCTTTGCTACAGTCTGGAACTTAAGACAGATAACTATTTCTTCTACCGACACAGGGATTACTTCCATAGGCTCTGGTAATCCAGGGTATTTAGCCAGATGGAATGGAGCTAACACCTTAGCTCAAGGCTTACTTATGGACAATGGTACTGTTGCTGGTATTAATGCTACTTCTTCTAACTATACTTTTAACTTACAAGGTTCTTCTGGTGTCAGTCCTTTGAACATAGCTTCTAGTTCTGGAACTAGTATGTTTGTAGTTAACCAGAATGGGAATGTGGGAGTTGGTACAACAGACCCCCTTGCTAAATTACATGTAAGTGGAACTGGTTATTTTACCTCTGGTGCAACGGTTAACCGTGGTTCTTACTACATAACAAACGTAGATGGATCTAGTGATGCCGGAATTTATACCCCGGGCAGTACTAACGATTTGTATTTAACTAGTGGTGCTTCTAATAGAATTATTTTATCTGGTGGAAATGTTGGTATTGGAACCACTACTCCACAATCAAAATTGGAAGTTGGCGATGGTACAGACTCTCTTCAAATTACCGCAGCAGGGGATATAGTTATGAACGACGCTAATGGCTCTGCAAACTTATACGGACCAAACGGTGGAAGTTTAAACTTAATTACCGGTGCAAACCAGGACTTAAATTTAACCTTAGGCTCAGGTTCGAATAGAGTATATTTTAGTAAAGATGGGACGGCTTTAGAAGTAAATTCCGCAACTACAGACATAGTGTTTGATGTGAATGGTAACCGAACAACAACTTTGCGAGTAGAAAATGAATGGGGTGGTCAATCCGCAAACCTTTATGTAGAAGGAGTTTCCAGTTTAGGAACTACATCTTCAGCTTCTGCGTTATTAGTCCAAGCGGCGGCCGCTATAAACCCGTTCCAAGTGGCTTCTTCCAGCGGTGCTTCTATGTTTAACGTTTCTGCAAATGGCTCTACGACTATTTCTTCTTTGGGTACCGGTTGTGTGGGCGTATCTTCAGGCCAACTCTACACTACTTCCTGCGGTGGTGGAAGCATTTCTGGTTCCGGTACGATTGGGTTTAATGCAATTTGGAACGGAGGGACTTCGCTTACTACAGGTAAGCTTATAGACAATGGTTCTGTTTTGGGTGTAAACGCAACCTCAACAAATTATACTTTTAATTTACAAGGCTCTTCAGGAGTGTCGCCATTGAACATTGCTTCTTCAACTGGCGCTTCTATGTTTGTTGTTGATCAGACGGGAAATGTAGGAATTGGGACAAGTAACGCTTATACTATTTTAGATATAAAAACTTCCAACCAAGCAGGGTTAAGATTAAGCGGTGGTGCTAACGATTCCTTTACATACTCTGCTATCGACTTAAGTAACGACACCAATACTCGCGATTGGTATATGGCTCACAAAAAGAGCCCAGCCAATGCATTTTACTTCCAGTATTATAACGGCGTTAGCTACCCGACAATGTGGGCAGCTTTCCCCGACGGTACTAGCTATATTGGTATAGCGCCAAACGGTAATCCTTCTACTCCAGACTCAACCTTAAGCATATTTAACGAAAATAGCGGAGCAACCAGGTTGTCTGTTACAGCGGGTAGTGGCCAGTCTACTACCAATTTAACAGAATGGAGAAATAATTCTTCTCTTCCTTTGACGGTGGTTACTTCTGCCGGTGCGGTGGGTGTGAATACATCTTCTCCCATTGCAACCTTGGCAGTTCGGGGTTTAGCTGGTGCAACGAACCCTTTTATCGTTACTTCTTCTTCCGGCGCATCTCTGATAATGGTTGGTCAGAATGGTAATGTTGGTATTGGAACAACAACTCCGCAAGCAGCATTGGGTGTTGTAAGTAACGTTGCTTCGGGTAATATGTTTATCGTGTCTTCTTCTTCCGGACAAAGCTACTTTACCGTGGCTCAGCACTCTTCTTATGCCAGCACTTCTCAGGTAACTGTTCAAGGAACGGTTGCTGTGAACAATAACTTTGATCAATCTGCGAATGTGGTGCTAAAGAATTCTAATACTGGCACACAGTCTGCTGCTGGCTATGTAGTTACAGCAGGTGATGACTTTACCAACTTGGGTGTGTTTGCAGCTTATTCAACTACTTATGATAACCCGCCAGGATACGAACGTGCAGGCAGGGTTTTGCTTGGGCATAGCATTGGCAGCGGAGGTCTTAGTTTAATCGGCGGAAGCGATATAAGATTTAATGTTTCAGACACTGCTTTGGCAGGCGAAGTAATGCGTCTTAATACAACAGGATTAGTTATTGGAGCTACAACAACTACGAGTAGGCTTAACTTAGTAGGTACTCCTTCAATAGATCCTTTTGTAATATCTTCTACTTCGGGTGGTACTTTGTTAAAGGTTACTAATAGCGGCCGTCTTGGCATAGGAACATCTTCTCCAATAGCTACTCTTACTGTCATGGGTACTTCTTCTGCCCCCACTGTAAGTCCTTTGGTTGTAGCTTCTTCTTCGGGTAACACTCTGTTTGCCATAGCTCCAAACGGTTCCACTACCATTTCTTCCCTAGGAGCCGGTTTGGTCAGGTCTACAGCAAGTGGTTCTTTGTATACAGATGCAACTACTTACTTACAGTCTTCTGACCTTACTAACTACATGCAGTTCTCTTACGCTTCTTCCACTTTCCCTTCCTTTACTTATGCTTCTTCTTCCTTTGCCACAGTCTGGAACTTAAGAGCTGGTTCTAACGTTACCATAACTACTTCTACTCCAGGACAGATAACTATTTCTTCTACAGACACAGGGATTACTTCCATAGGCTCTGGCAGTACTGGTTTTGTCTCCAGATGGAATGGAGCTAACACCTTAGCTCAAGGCTTACTTATGGACAACGGTACTGTTGCTGGTATTAACGCTACATCATCAAGTTATACCTTTAACTTACAAGCCTCGGCTAACTTAAATCCGCTTAGCATCTCTTCCTCATCTGGAACTTCTTATTTGAATATTTTGGCAAACGGAAATGTTGGTATAGGAACTTCGGCTCCTACTGCTCTATTGGAAGTCTATGGTTCTAGTGGTGAAATGCAAAGAATTACCGGCGTGACAAATGCTTACATGACTTTTAGAAAAGGGGCTACTATAGAAGGTTACTTAGGTTATGCATCATCCGGGGTTATTTTAAACAATGCTTTGTCTGACTCTATGGCAATACGCGCCGTAAACGGTTTGCATTTAGTTGGTGGAAGTAACGATGCCGCAATTGGAATGACCATAACCTCGGGTGGAAATATTGGTATAAATTCTACCGCACCAACTGTTAAGTTGGATGTTCAAGGCACTGGGGGTGTGGTTCTTGATGCTGGTAACGTAGGTATTGGGACTAACGTGCTGAATTCAAAATTGGAAGTTAGAAGCGACACCAATGGTTTGGTGCCAATGCTTACTCTTAGGAATAACTACGCAACTCCAGGAAGCGCTACAACCCGTTTGGGATTTGGTTCATACCGCGACGTAGACCCAACTAATATGGGTGCTTCGATAGATGCATTAAATACCACTGGTACAGTAAATGGAAACAATGCTCAAGGTGCAAGTTTATTGTTCAATACCACAGCAGACGGGTCGCTTGGTTTGGTTGAGCGTATGCGAATATTAAACACCGGTAATGTTGGTATAAATACCTCGACTCCAGGAAACACTTTTGTGGTAGGTGGCTCAATAGATGCAACAGGAACCTATAAGATAAACAATACAATTAGATTGCTTGCTTCTGCCAATTACACCGAAATTCAAGACGGAAGCAATACAACCAAGTTGCATTTGGGTAATGCCACCGACCCGACGAACTACTATACTAATGACACGCACTTCTTTAGAAATGCAAATGCCAGCGTAGAATATATGAGAATTACCAATACTGGACGAGTTGGCATAGGAACATCTTCCCCAATAGCTACTTTTGCAGTAATGGGGTCCACCTCGGCTCCAAGCATAAATCCTTTTGTGGTAGCCAGTTCTTCGGGCAGGCAATTATTGGTTGTTAATCCTTCAGGAAATGTAGGCATAGGTACTTCGGCTCCTGGCTTTTTGCTTCATGTAAATGGGGATGCTATGTTCGGTGCAAATGTTCCGACTTATATTCCTTCCGCTCCTTTAAACTTGGTTAATAGCGCTGGTGGTGTTATGAAGACACAAATGAACTTGGTTAATACCGGTGGTGGGGCAGGGGCTGGAAGCGCTATAGATTTTTATACTTATGACTTAAGCGGCGGTACTAACCCGGGTCTTAGAATGGCGGCTTACGACAATAACTATTCTGCAGATTTCACTTTGCTTATGAAAAACCCGGGAGCTGCAGGCAATGCTTTAATAGAACGGTTAAGAGTAACAAACGACGGACGACTTGGTTTAGGTACCTCTTCACCTATAGCTACGTTAACGGTTATGGGAACAAGTTCGGCCCCGACTATTAATCCTTTTGTTGTTGCTTCTTCCACCGGAACAGTTTTATTGTCCGTCGCAAATAACGGCACCACAACTATTTCTTCCTTGGGCACCGGTTGTGTGGGTGTGTCTTCGGGTCAACTTTATACCACTTCCTGTGGCGGTGGTAGTTTAAGTGGTAGCGGCATTATTGGTTTTAATGCAATATGGAATGGCTCAGCTTCGCTCACAGCCGGCAAACTTATAGACAACGGTTCTGTGTTAGGCGTAAACGCAACCTCGTCTTCTGTAACGCTTAACGTTCAGGGTAATAGCGGTAACGTTGATCCTTTAAATGTAGCTTCTTCTTCGGGCCTTAGTGTGCTTAGGGTAACTGCTTTGGGCAGGGTGGGTATTGGTACTGCGACTCCTTTAGGCTTGCTTCATTTGGTTGGCAGCGTAAGTACTAGTGGTGCAAACGCAGTTGCAGGTATATTTGCAAGCACAACTTTGAATAACACCACGGCGTCCGGATTCCAGTATGGAGGCAGATACATTAATACAATTACTGGAAACGCCAGCGGAACTTTAATTGGTGCTTTGTTCCGTATGGTAGATAATACGACTAATACTAGCACCGTGGCTGCCTTAAGAGCAGAAGGTTACTCGGGTAGTAACACGGCTGGTGTTAACGTAGGCTTGGTGGCTTTGGGTAAAACTTTTGGTGTTCAGGCTTATACAGACGGCTTGGCAGGTGGAACTTCTCAGCCGGCTGCAGTTTTTGCTGAGCTTGGTCACCCGAGCTCCGGTAATGCTCTTAGGCTATACTCTGCCACTGCAACAGGTGCGACTTTGCTTTCAATCTATCATGAGACTTCGGCTGCTACTGGAACCGGTTTGTCTATAGATATGGGAAATGGCACAGGCAGTTTCAACGGAAAATTTGTTCAGTTTAGCAGAGCGGGTACTAGCAAGTTCATTGTAGATTCCATGGGCCAGGTTGCTGTTGGAACGACTTCTATTGGAAGCATGTTCGATATAGCTTCTTCTACTTCTTCCTCCAATATTGACTTGTTCAGAGTAGTCTCAAATGTTGGCGCAACTGGAAATGTTAAGTTTAGGGTAGATAGCGATGGTGACGTATACAGCGACGGAACAAACAACTTAGGCGGTGGTGCTGACTTAGCAGAAAATTATCCAAGCTTTGACTTGAGTTTGGAGGCTGGTGAGGTTGTGGCTTTGGCAACTTCAACATCTTCAATAATTTCTTCTGAAAGTCAAGACAACCAGACGGTAGAAAATATTTCTGGTGTAGTGAGGGCAAGTATAAACACTCCTCATGTGCTTGGTATAGTTGCAAGCAAGCCGGCTATACTTATGTCTAGTAACACTATAAATTCTAAACCAATAGCTTTGGCTGGGCGCGTTCCGGTAAAAGTAAGTTTGGAAAATGGCGCTATACGAATTGGTGACTATCTGACTATTTCCAAAGAAGTTCCGGGCGCTGCGGCAAAAGCCATTTACTCCGGCAACGTAATAGGAAGAGCGCTCGAAAATTATTCTAGTGAAAATTCTTCTGGAAAAGTTTTTGTCTTTATTGAGGTTGGCTACAGAAGCATAAACAGCACTATAGTTTTGGGTGGTGACAGTGGTCAGTTATCCGGTAATGTAAGTGGAACCGGATTACAAGCTTCTTCCAGTGCTCTTATTATTAACCAAAAAGGTAGTGGCGACATTTTGCAATTGCAAGCTGAAGGTATGAACAAGGTAATTTTTGGAAACGGAGGAAGTATGTCAATATTTGCAAGCACGACTCTTCCGACGACCACATTGCTTTCGGTTATAAACTCTACTTCAAGTGTGTTCAGTATTAATGCCCGTGGTGACTTGACTATAAAAGGTGTTCTGGTTATAGAGAACGATTCTTTTGCGGGCAGTATAGCTACCAACGAAGACGGTATGGCGGAAATAATATTTAGTAATCATTTGGGAACGGGTAAGCCGGTTATCCAGTTAACTCCGGAGTCCGAAAACCCTGTCTTTGCCCAAGTAGCTGAATGGAAAAAGGACGAGCAGGAAAATTATATAGGATTTAAAATTAAAACTTTTGGTATAAATGGAAGCGTGGTTTCTGCTGTTGTTCACTACAACGTGACGGGCAAACAAGAGGGCTATAAGACACAAGGTCAAGTTTTGGGTGTTGTGCTTAATCCGCAGGGTCAGCCTAGCTTAAATTCTTCAGGCAGTATTATAAACAATAACGGTTCAGATGAAGTAATTAATAGCGGAAGTCAGGAAGAAGAAAATACAAATACTGAAAGTTCTCCAGAGGCTACAGAAGGAGTAAATATTCAGACACCAGATATAAATGAAGGTGGCTCTGTCGGTCAAAGTGGTACTGAAGAAATTCCTCCGGCGCCTGCTTCAAACATACAGACCGAACCATCTGCGGGTGAGAGTCCAGCATCTTTACCAGAAACTTCTTCAGGTAATTCCGGAACCGGGGAGTAGTTTATTTTCGTGAAACGCTTGTGAATGATTGTTAAACAATTAATGCTTGTAAGTAATGGACAAAACGCACATTTTCTGATATAATTAACTATAAATATGCGGAAATTTGTAAAACTTTCGCTGAAACCAAGTGTAGAAATACATTTGCAGAAACAAACAGTAGTGCAAAAAAAAGATATGAATTCAAAAAATGACCTGGAGGCTAAACTTGTAAAAGCAAAAGAGGTGCAAAGAAAGCAGTTGGTTTTTTTTGCATACCTATTAGTAGCCGCTGCATTTATATTTGGAGGGATTTTGCTATATTTGGCAAAAAACCAAAATAGTAATTCCATAGGAAGTTTAAAATCGTATTTGTATAAATATAAATTCTTAGACCCTACCAGGAATATTCTCGAGCAAAAAGATGCTATAACCAACATTGACCCTTTGCGAAAAAGTTTAAGAGCTTTGGCTGAGCAGGAGTCTAGCAATGCCCGAATAAGTATTTATTTTGAAATGTTAAATACCGGTGCGAATATTTCCATAAACCAGGAAGAAAAAGTTTTTCCGGTTTCACTGGCCAAGTTGCCTTTAGCTTTGTTGGTTACTAAAAAAGTTGAAGACGGCGACTTTAAACCAGAAGAGGTGTTTCAGGTTACGGACGAGAATTTAAATTCCAATTCGGGTGAACTTTATGAAAATGTAAAAATTGGGTATAAGGTGGAACTGAAAAAACTTATTCGTGAAATGTTGGTTAACAGCGATAACACCGCTTATAAAATTTTAAAACGAAACACTACTCTAGAAGAGAGAAAAAGAATGGCAGATGAAATTGGTCTTGGAGAGCTGTTTGATGACCTGGGGAAAATTAGCGCAAAAGAATACTCGAGACTTCTAAGAACATTGTATACGGCTAGTTATCTAAACCAAGAAAGTTCTGAAATGATTTTAGAACTTATGTCTGAAAATAACTTTAAAAGATATTTAAGCCAAGGGTTGCCAGACAACGTTTATTTTTCACATAAGCACGGACAGAATTTAAATTTAAATGTATATTCGGATTCGGGTATAGTGTATTTGGAAAATAGGCCATATATAATTTCTGCCATGATAGAGCCTTTGTATAAAAAAGGGGAGGAAGGGGAGAGGTATGCAATTGATTTGTTTGAAAAAATTTCCTTTGAGACCTTTTCTTACATAAATAATAAATGAGCTTAAAAAAACAAAAACAAAAAAACATCTTAAAAACAGCCCTAGAATTTTTAGTGGAAGTTTTTTGCTTGCCGGAAAATGTCTTTAAAATCCAGTTCTCATTTAAGCAGAAATTTAGGAAAGCCGTCTTGGTTTTTGCCAACTCTGTTTTAATTTTGTCTTGGTTGTTTTCACCTTTCGTGCCAAAGGCTGTTTTTGGTCCGGATCCTGTAAAGCAGGTAAAGGCGTCCGCCACCTACCAATTTACTCCCACAGCTGGCCGTATTGTCAGGGGAGCGGCTACTTCTACGCAGGCTTTGTTGGCTGCCGCGGCAGAAGGTGTTAACACTGGTTCTTGGAAAGGTACTTTGACCGACGATAACATGCACTGGGTGGTTATGGCTACCAGTGGTGTACCGTCTGGTTTTGACGTACAGCTCGATATGGCGGGCGTTAATTTAAATGGTGCCAACAAGTTTATGATAGAGACGGGGTTTGATTTGGATAGCAACAACATGACAACTTCTCAGGTGCCCCATACCTATTTACAAATTTGTGACTGGGTAAGTTCCAGCGGAGTAGACAACGCAGCTGACTCTAACTGTACAACTGGAGGTTGGAGAACCTTGAACATGAAGAGGGTACCTGTGGTAGCCACTTCTTCTGAAAACTCTATACACTACGAAATTTATGACGGGTATTTTTCAAATGGCAACAACGGTTCTTATTCTACGCCGCTGGCTAACTTCATAAATACTTCTGTTAACAACACTGTGACTTTCAGGTACTACTCCAATACGGCTACTAACATGAACATAGCTGTAGACTTTTTAAGGATGTACGCCTTTATTTCTCCAACGTATATGCCAGCGGCCGCAACACCTATGGTTAATGGTTCTACCACTACGACCCCGGCGGGTTTATGGTTTGTAGGCCCGACTACTTCCAACATAGCTTACGACACAGATATGAACAGTCAGTTTATTTACACGGTAGGTAACAACGCCACTCCTGACTGGTACATAGAAAAGCGTTGGAAGAGCGGAGCGCTTGATTCTTCCGTAACTTCCGTAACGCAGTCGCGCGACGCTCGGTCTTTGGCCATAGACTCTACCTATATGTATGTGGCAGGGGACGACCAAAGTCCTTCCTGGCGTATTGAAAAAAGGTCTTTAGCTAGCGGTGCTGGTGTTGCGGCTTTTGGAACTTTGGATGCCAGCTTTGGCAGCGCGGGCGTGGTGACTTCCGCTTCGGGCACTGCTATGCGTATAGCTACCGACTTAAACTCCATGTATGTAGTAGGCGGCGCGGCTAACGACTGGCGCATAGAAAAAAGAAAACTTGCTACCGGTACGCTTGAATCGACTTTCGGTACTGGCGGGGTTGTAACCGGTGCGGCAGCTAGTGCAACATCTACAGGTATTTATCTGGATTCTGATTATATGTATGTAATTGGTACAGACACCAGCGGTTGGCGTATAGAAAAACGTCTTAAGACCACCGGGGCTTTGTGTACTGGGGGAGTGTGTGGTACTGACTTTGATAGCGATGGTATTATTACCGGCGAAGCTACCGGTACCCCGCAGTCTATAGCTTCTGACGGTACCAATATTTATATTGTAGGTAATACCGGTGGTAATGACTGGCGCATAGAAAAACGCTCTATGTCCACCGGCGCGCTCGATGGAAGTTTTGGCGGTGGCGGGGCTATTTCTGTGGCGGCGGGTAACGTGGCTTACAGCGCTGATGTGGTAGGCAGCAACCTCTTCATAGGTGGGGAGAATGGTAGCGATTGGCGTGTAGAAAAGCGCGATGCTACAACAGGGGCTTTAGTGGGAGGCTTTGGTTCTTCGGGTGTTTTAACTGGTACCACAACCACAGTCACCGCCTATAGTTTGGAAAGTGACGGTACTTCTTTATATATTTCCGGTACTCAAGCCGGTACCGACTGGCGTTATGAACAGGTAAATGTTTCTGACGGCTTGCCTGCTTTTGGTTATGGCTATTTGCTTGGTGACGTTTTAAACGTTAGCAGCCCTACAGCCGGCTCCTCTGACAATGCCTATTTATCGGCTACTTCTAGCGCCACTTATCCTATCCCGGATTTTTACTTAAAGTTTAAAAATGTGAAGACTTATACCGGCATGAATTCTATTCTCTTTAGGCCGGAAATTTCTTGCAGTGCTACTTCTCCTGATTTAAATTATAGTTTTTCTTTATACAACAACGCTTCTTCGGGATGGGAGTCTATTACAGCTCCTATGGATTGCAGTGCTACAGATTCTACGCCGGTCTTTTCCAAATATACTTCGGCTGGCGGTTTTGCCAATTATGTAAATGGTTCAAACGAAATTTGGCTGAGGATGAATTTTGCTTCTTCCAGCATAAACTCTAACCTTCGCATAGACCAAATGTATATGATACTGGGAACTGTTAATGAGGACACTAATTCTTCCCAGGTAACCTTTGGTTCTCAAGTGGCAGGCAGGGTAACGTCTAACCCGGCTAACCCCGGAGCTGACCGTATTTTAGACATGGAGAGCGATAGTACTTATTTGTATATGGCAGGGTATGACAACGTGGGTGGCGACGACCGTTGGCGAGTAGAGAAGCGTCTTAAGACCACAGGGGCAGTAGACGTAAACTTTGGTACTAATGGGGTGGTGACAGCTGACCTTACCGTTAACTCGGACCAGGCTCAAGCTATTACTCAAGACGGCACATATTTGTATGTGGCTGGATACGAAGGCACAGGAGCTGCCAACTTTAATTGGCGTGTAGAAAAAAGAAACATGTCTGACGGTGCATTGGTCACAGCATTTGGTAACAGTGGTGTTGCTACTTCTGCGCCTTCTGCAGGTAATGACATAATTTATGATGTTAAGGTTGATGCAAGTGCTTTGTATTTAACCGGCGTAGATTCTACCAACGGTAACCAGTGGAGAATAGAGAAGCGCGACATAGTTACCGGTTCTTTGTGTGACAACAGTCCGGGTACGGAGTGCGGCAGTGCCGGGGCATTTGATACCGACGGTATTTACAATTTTAATTCCGGCGCTAACAGTGACATAGCTTTTGACTCGGTTATATTGGGCGCTAATTTGTATACGGTGGGACAAGACGCCACAGTGTCTGCTACAGATTTTAGGTGGCGTGTTCAGGCTATTACCACTGCTGCTGGTGCTGCTGCGGCCGGCTTTGGAACGAGCGGTGCTACTAGTACTAATTTTTCAGCTAATTCTGATATTGCCTATGATATTGAAACTGACGGTACTAGTTTATTTATCGGAGGATGGGATGGTATTGTATCCGCAACAGATTTGCAGATGCGCGTACTTAAGATGAATGCATCAACCGGTGCTTCGGTTACAGCCTTTGGCGGAGGAGGTAGTACTAACTACAATCCGGCCAATGACTTTGATCAGGTAACTCGCATGCGTTATTACAACAGCAAGTTGTATTTTACTGCCTACCAAGACGATGATGCTGGTATTTGGTACACCAGGGCGGTGGACTCCACTACCGCAGCTTCCAGCAGCCCAGCTTTTAACGGCACAACCGGTCTTGCTTTGTCTGAAGACGGTGGAGATGATCGTCCAACTTCTTTGGAAGTGGACGCTTCCGGGGTGTACCTGGCCGGTTGGGGGACTGGTCCTGGTAACAACCAGTGGATAATAGAAAAGCGTGACCCATCTACCGGTATTTTAGACAGTACTTTTGGTGGAGCCGGTGTTGCAGGAACTAGAACAGTTAATTATACCGATCTTAACAGCCGTGAGTCTTGGAATGTTCAGGCAGCTGAAGAATCTAACAATTTTGCAAATGACTATTATGCTTTTGACAATGACGCTACCAGTGATGCTACCATAGAAGAAGCTAAGGCTGCGACTTTAGATTTTACAGTTACCTTACCTAGTGGCGCCAGCGTGGTGTCTAACTTTTACGCGGCTAATTTTATGGCTGGAGCTTCTGGTACGGTTAGGTTTGGTCTTAGAGATTACTCTGGCTTTACCGGTACGGCTACAGGCGGCCGTATACTCATAGGCCCAGCTGCGGGTGCTACTAGCGCCATGACTTACGACGACCCTATGGAGTCCGCCCTTTTGCAGGCTAATGGTGGTTACAACGGCGTGCTGGTTAACCCTGAAGACAACATAGATACCAAGCGTAACCAAATGACCATGTCCTTTGTGACAACGGTCGCAGCAGCTACTACTACCAAAGCCACCATGATGATAGACTTTGCCATGGTTAGTATTGGGTGGGTGGACGATTCAAACCATCCAACTGCCACCT
>JAEUSE010000039.1 GCA_016788805.1 Candidatus Doudnabacteria bacterium | reverse complement strand
ACTCGTGCGCGAGGTTGCCGAGGAGTCCGGTTTGGTGGTACGCATTGTTCGGTTGTTGCCGAAGATTTTCACCCACATCTGGAAAACCATGTCGGGGGAGAGCGTGCACGTGTTACTTGTCACGTATGAGTGTACCGTGGTAAGCGGTCAGTTGAACAATAATCGTGTGGCGGACGAGATTGGAGACTTGCAGTTTGTAAGTCCCGAGGTGCTCAAAAAAATGGATACACTTCCTAATGTAAAAGAAACTCTGAAATATTTATGACCACTGTACTACTCGCGGCTTTACAACCCACTTTGAAACCTCGCAGATTTTTCTCTAGGTTTGTCATTGTGCCTAGCATAGTGACAAAATTGCTTGTTTCTATTTACTAATTACTATTTACTAATTACTTCCATGCTAGATATCAAATTTATTAGGGAAAATCAGGCAGCGATTCAAAAAGCTATCGTAGACAAGCGAATAGATATTAATTTGGACGATTTGTTGGATTTAGACGGTAAGCGTCGAGATCTGCTTACGGAGGTGGAGAGTTTGCAAGCCACTAAAAATCAGGTTTCTAAAGATATTCCGTCCTTGTCCGGTCCGGATAAGCAAGCAAAAATATTGGAGATGCAAGAGGTGGATAGTCGCCAAACAGAGCTGCAGGCTGGTTTGCGAGAGGTGCTTGCTAAGTTTGACGACCTCATGCTCCGAGTGCCTAATATTCCTTCTCCGGAAACGCCAATTGGTAAAGACGACAGCGAGAATGTGCCGTGGCGGTATTGGTCCCCGGTGGTCGGAGAGGTTGACCCGACAGAAACCGAAAAAGTTGCTCAGGTGCCTACAAAGTTCGGGTTTGAAGTAAAAGACCATATGGACTTGGCTCGGAGTTTAGATTTGATCGATACTGACGCGGGGGTTAAAACTTCAGGTTTTCGGGGGTATTACTTGAAGAATGAAGCCGTGCTTATGCAGTACGGACTCATGTGGCATGCTATGGAAAAGCTTCGTAAAAAAGGTTTTACCATTATGGCTACGCCAACCTTGGTGCGAGGCAGTGTGCTCACGGGGTCCGGTCATTTCCCGTTTGATACGGAAAATATTTACCAAGTAGAGAGTGCCGGTCGTTTAAACAGCGGCAAGGCCGAGGAAAAAGAGCCGTTGTATTTGGCCGGCACAAGTGAGCCGAGTTTGCTCGCGTATTATGCCGATCAAGTGCTTGAGGAAAAAGATTTACCGATAAAGTTGGCTGGTATATCTACCTGCTACCGCAGTGAGATTGGGAGTTATGGTAAAGACACCAAGGGTGTGTACCGGATTCACGAGTTTATGAAAGTTGAGCAAGTGGTACTGTGTAAGGCTGATACTATTGAAGGTGACCAGTGGTTAGAAACACTCCGCGGTATTGCCGAGGAACTGTTGCAGGATTTACAGTTGCCTTACCGGGTACTAAACATTTGTACCGGGGATATGGGCGCGGGTAAGTACAAAATGTACGACGTAGAAACCTGGATGCCCGCCCGAGGTAAGTACGGAGAAACGCATAGTGATTCCAACTTAACCGATTGGCAAGCTCGCAGGTTAAATATTCGGTATAAAACTGCCGATGGAAAATTGAAACACGTGTTTACGCTCAACAACACGGCGGTCGCAAGCCCGCGTATTTTGGTTGCGCTCCTGGAGAATTACCAGCAAGCTGATGGCAGCGTAAAAGTACCAGAAGTGTTGCAGAAGTACGTAGGTACGGACGTAATTAAGCCCAAATAACTTATATGCATCATGAGGTTCCGCCAAGTCAGCACATGTCTGAGCTAGTGCCGATAGTCCAGGAAGTTGGTCAAAAACGCCGCGAAGGTCTGGAACGTAAGGCGAGAGAAGAGGAGTCAGCTGAGGCCCAACAGGAAACAATTCAAGAGTTAAGAGCGAAGTTGGCAGCGCAAAGAGATCGGATCAAAGATCTAGAGCGCAAAATTGAGTCCGCAACTGCTTTGCATATTGCATCATTGATTGCTATGGCCGAAAAGCATAATACTGTGAACGATCTCAGTACCGCCGAAGACATCGCACGTAGATTTTTGGCGGAATACGGGACTGAAGATTTGACCGATGTTGTTTCCTATGAGTTAGCTGTGGTGTTGAATCTTCAGGGGAAATATGTAGATTCTTTGAATGTCTTACAAAAGTTAGATGAGTATTTGAGTGAGAAAATTAAGGAAGCGCCAGCTGAGAGCAGAATGAAAGAAGAACTTTTAGAACGCCAAGCGGTTAATTTGCCGCGTCTACAACAAGCTGTGGTTGTGCTCATGGATGTGGTTCCAAGTGGTCCTGCACGAGAGGGGTATGAACGGCTCCTCGATGCTCTTAAGTTACGGCAAACTCAAAAATAGTATGCGAAGATTTGTAGAACCGATATTGGCTTTTTTTGCTCGAAGAATTGTGGCCAAGTATGAGCCAAAGATTGTGGGTATAACCGGCAGTGTGGGTAAGACTTCAACCCGCGCCGCCGTGTTTGCCGTGCTATCGCAGCGATACAGCGCGTATACGCCTCCAAAAAACTTGAACGACAAGATTGGTTTGCCGTTGGGTATTATCGGCATGGATAGTCCGGGTAAAAGTATGATTGGTTGGGCAAAAGTTCTTGCCCGGGCATTGTCCTTGCTCTTGTTTAGGCAAAAGTATCCCGAGGTACTGGTTTTGGAGTACGGCATAGATAGGGTGGGAGAAATGGGCCAATTGTTGGCTATTGCCGTGCCTCAGGTGTCCGTGCTTACGAGCATTGGTTTTTCACACTATGAGTTTTTTTCAGATATTGAAACCGTGGCTCGGGAAAAGAGCCGTATTTTAGAAGCGTTACCCGCAAGCGGCATTGCCGTGTTAAACGGCGATGATGAACGAGTGCTGGCGCAGTCGGGAAAAGCGAAAGGCTTGGTTATTACTTACGGACATACGAGTCAAACGGTTGACCTGCTGGAACAGACCGAAATATTTACAGATACTCCGGCTACGACTCTGCGCATGCGTACCCCACGTTTTAGTTTAACGGCTCGGTTGAGTGCTTTAGGCGCACCCCACGTTAGTGCTGGTTTAGCCGCAGTGGCGGTGGCGGAGGCATTGGGTGTTGAAGAGAGCGCGGTTGTACGAGGCTTGGCCGCATACCGGCCTGTTCCCGGTAGGTTGCACATTCTCGGCGGTGTAAGGCGGTCTTGGGTGATTGACGATACATATAATGCCTCGCCGGACTCTATGCGTGAGGCCTTAGCTTTGCTTGGTCGTTTTCCGGGAGCGCATAAATTAGCCGTTTTGGGTGACATGCTGGAGCTGGGTGCAGTATCAGATGCCGAACATCAGGCAATTGGTAGGCAAGCGGCCTCGCTCGGCGTGAACCATTTGGTTACGGTTGGTCCAAGCGGAAAGATAATTGCCGAGGCAGCACTGGCCGCGGGCTTACCGGAAGAAAGAGTCATAAGTTTTGACACTTCTGCCCAGGCTACCGTTACAGTCCAGGAGCTTATGCGGGAGGGAAGTGTGGTGCTCGTAAAGGGGAGTCAGGGAGTACGCATGGAGCGAATTACTAAAGAAATTATGGCTGAACCCATGCGGGCGGGTGACTTGTTATGCCGGCAGTATGGTACCTGGCTTCGCCAATAATAGATACCAATATACCAATGAGTACCAATAGTACCAATGGATACAAATATAGATAGTATTCCAGAGCTATTATTTCCCGAATTGTCCTACCAGATAACTGGGGCGCTGTTCCGTGCTCACAATGCTTTAGGTCCCTATGCACGGGAAAAACAGTACGGTGACTTGCTTGAAAAGGAATTAGTCCTGTTAAGCTTAAACTACATTAGAGAGTGTAGGCTTGGGGGTAGCGGTAACATTGTAGATTTCGTAGTAGAAGATAAAGTGGTAGTGGAATTAAAAGCTAAGCGCATACTCCAACGGGAAGATTATGAACAAGTACAACGATATCTTCAAGAGAGCGTCATACGATTAGGTCTTTTGGTAAATTTTAGAAATAAGTACATTAAGCCCGTTCGAATAGTACGTATAGATAAACTACGCAGGTAGTATTAGTATTTATTCGTATAATTGGTATCATTTGTATATTGGTATCTGTTATATTATGGTCGTACGAGATGTTTAAAAATAAAAAGAAATTATCTTCAAAGGTTAAATACCAGTCGAGTCGGTTTAAAAATAAACTGGCCAGGGCCCGGACGTATCAGCGTCATCCCGGGGGTTGGTCAAAGTTTGTCCGACAGCTGCGATCTTTGCGTTGGTCTTTCAGAGGCTGGCTTTTGGTTGTGTTCGCTTGCGTTTTTGTGTGTAGCGCTTTATATGTAGTATTTTATCCCAATTGGTTTTTTGTGCGCGGTGTTGCCGTGGTAGGGGCTCGCGTGGCACTTGAGCAGGAATTACAGGGCCAAATAAGCAGGTATTTGACGCAGCGTAGGTTCTTCATCCCGCATAAGAATTTACTATTTTTAAGCACGGAAGACTTACGAGCCTATGTCCTCGCGGTTAACCCCGACGTGTGGCGGATTGAGGAAGTCCGGAAGCGTTGGCCGCATAGCTTAATTGTGCGGGTTGTGCCGCGTGATCCCGCGTTTACGGTTACTACCGGTGAGGGGGTCTGGTTGGTCTCGAATGATGGCCTGACGTTACCTGGTACTTCCGAGCCCGTAAACACATTACCCATAACAGCCGTTGGGCTAAAAAATCCTGAACTAGGCAAAAGTTATTTTTCGGGTAATTTATTAACCACCCTTATGGCGGTAAAAAAAGATTTTGCCGCGCTTACCGGTTTACCAAATCCCACGCAGGCGGTTCTTAAGCCTGTCATACTTGATACATATGTGCAGGGCGCACTGGGTGCATCCAATACGACATCTCCCGCTACTCAATCAGTGGGCGCAATCGAGTCGCAGTCGTCGAAACCAGTGGTATCAGATTTAATGCCCGAAGAGGTCTTGGTACAAGTCCCAGGGAGCGGGCAAGTATCTGCTTTTGGTGTTCTTTTGCAAGTGGCGGGTAATTTTGACGAGGTATTTCGTCAGCTTCAGGTGTTAATCTCTAAGCAGTCGCCTGATCGACTGCAGCACTTGTCGTATATAGACATGCGTTTCCCGGGTAAGGCGTTTATATGTTTACAGAACACGCCCTGTGCTCAGGCTGTAGGTACGACACCGAGCATGCCTACTCCCACTCAACAACCATAATTATCAGAATTTAAAAGAACCGGCGCTCACTGAGCGCCGGTTTATGTAGAGCGGGCTTACGCTTGTTTTGCGTCAATTTCCGTTTGTAGCTTGCGCGCAAAGTCTGCCACAGACATGGTGCCAAGGTCTGCGTCGCCGCGACCTCGTAAGCTTGCCATGCCCGTCTCTATCTCTTTGTCACCAACTACGGCCATATAGGGTACTTTCGTCTTTGCGGCTTCACGAATTTTTTTACCAACCGACTCACTGCGTTCGTCAATTTCCACGCGTGCGTCGGGCACTGCTGTTTCTAGCTCGTTCTTAACCTGCCGGGCGTATGCAATATGCTTGTCGCTAATGGGTAGAATCGAGACTTGTACTGGCGAGAGCCAGAGCGGGAATGCGCCGGCAGTGTGTTCGATATACACAGAGAGAAAGCGTTCGATGGAGCCCATGAGCGCAAAGTGAACCATAACCGGAGTTTGTTCTTCTCCATGCGCGTCTGTATAGGCTAAACCAAATCTTTTTGGTTGAACGAAATCCAACTGCGGGGTGGCAAGTTGGTGCTCGCGACCAATGGCGTCTTGAGCCATGAAGTCAATTTTCGGCCCGTAGAATGCGGCCTCTCCTTCGCCGATATAGTAGTCCAGATTATTCTTTTTCGCTATGTCGAGCAAAATAGTCTGTGCCTTCTCCCAGAGTTCTGGTTCACCTAAGTATTTTTCCGGTTGTGCCGGGTCTCGGAATGAAAGACGAGCGCGGAGCTTCATGCCGATTTTTGCATAAAATTCTTGTGTGACGTCTATTAGTTGTTGATATATTTCTTCAATTTGATCAGGCGTGCAGAAGGTGTGGCTATCATCTTGAGTGATGGAGCGTACGCGGGAAAGGCCCATAAGCTCACCGGCCTTTTCGTCTCTATACACCGTGGTGGTTTCCATGTACCGAATCGGAAGTTCACGATAGCTGCGCGGCCTGGATGCGTAGATTTGTTGGTGGTGTGGGCAATTCATTGGCTTCATAACCAACTCGTCCGAGGTTTCCTGACTTTTAACCAAAAACAACTCGTCACCAAATTTGGCCCAGTGCCCTGAGGTCTTGTACAGGTCGTTTTTAGTAATGTGTGGACTCCAGACTCTTTGCCAGCCTTTCTTAAGGCGTAGTTCTTGCGAGTAGGTGTTGAGCAGCTCCCGAAGCAGTGCGCCTTTTGGAGTCCAGAGCGGCAGACCCTTGCCTACTAAGTCGGAAAAAGTAAATAAGTCCAACTGTTGTCCAAGCTTGCGGTGATCCCGCTTTTCTGCTTCTTCCAACATTTTGACATGTTCATCTAGTTCTTGCTTGGAGTTAAATGCAAGACCGTAAATGCGGGTGAGCATTTTATTGTTGGAGTCTCCACGCCAGTAGGCCCCGGCTACTTTGGTCAACTTAAAGCTCTCGGGGTCAATATCTTTCATACTTTCGGCGTGGCCGCCACGGCAGAGGTCCCAGTAGTCGCCGGACTTGTAGAAACTGACTTTTTCTCCGTCTTTGGTAAATTCTTCGATGAGTTCGTGTTTGTACTCATTACCGGGGTATTCTGCTTTGGCCTGTTCAGCGGTGAGCTCGGACCGCTCGAACGTATCCCACGTTGGTAAAATTTTGCGCATCTGCTTTTCTATTTTGGGCAAATCTTCATCCGAAATAGGCGTGCTAAATTCAAAGTCGAAGTAAAAACCGTTATCTATGGCAGGGCCGATGGTTCGTTTGGCGTCGGGGTACAATTGTATAACTGCTGCTGCTAGCAGGTGGGCGAGTGAGTGGCGTTTGTTTTGTAATTGTTCATTGTTCATAAGAGTAGTAATTAGCCCCGCTTTGCGGGGCCCGCCGAAGAGGCGGGTAATTAGTAATGAGTAAAGGCGGGCTGGTGTGTCTTACGGCAAAACCAGCCTACGTAGTTAAGCTTCTTCGATATTGTTCGTGAGATTGTATGAAGTTCGAATTATACATCTTAGTTGGTTCCTCCCCTAGAATAGGGGAGGCTAGGTGGGGTACGGTTCGTCTTATAAAATAAAAACCCAGATTATAAGTATGAATAACTTCATAACTATAACCTGGGGTCTATCCTTGCGGATGACGATTCCGTCCCAATCTGCCTGCTATGTAAAGCAGGCCTTTTTATTCTATTTACTCAAGCTCGCGGGTTGGTAGTCCGGTCAACGCTTAAAAGATCTAAAGGTAGTATAAGTAACAAGCTAGGTATTGGCAAGTAAAAAACCGGTGGTTCAAATTGAAGTTGCCCCGAGCCGGTTTTTGTTTACCCTGTATTTCACTGGCCGTACCTGAGGGTGTACGGGAGGGTTTTGAGTGCAACCCCCTACGGTGATTTGAATTTTTGAATCAAATTTCGACAATAAATAGATACCGCTTGGTATCCACACTTAGTATAGCGTATAGGTATTTATTTAAAAAGCAACCGGGCAGTGTGGTGAGAACCTGCCCGG
>JAEUSE010000038.1 GCA_016788805.1 Candidatus Doudnabacteria bacterium | reverse complement strand
CAGTCTGGGCCGTAACAGCTTTTACACAAGCCTGAATTCCATCCGGGTTGGACAGGTCATGTTGAAAATAATGACCAGCCAGACCCAACTCTTCGATATTAATATCGGAGCGACCCACTAAATATAAATCATGATTTCGAAACTGCATGACCTCTGCTAAACCTATACCCTTACTAGCCCCCGTAATTAATATCTTCATACTTTCTTGATTATTTCTTCATATATCATAACAAATATCTTGATCCGAGGATACGAAATTCATCCGCGGTGATCTACGTCGACTCTCGGCCATAGCTGACACACCTATAAGCTTACGCTATACTGCCCATATGATCCGTCAGGCAAAAAACCTTGGAAGAAAAATAATACCTGCAAAACTGTTCAAATTCGGGCAGCCAATTTGGCACGGGATGTGGTCTTGGCTGGCACACTACTACTATGGTAAACCGAGTGACCACATGGTAATAATTGGAGTGACCGGCACCAAGGGTAAAACCTCTACCGCACACATCATCTATCAGTTGCTGAACAACTTAGGTGCACCAACCGGGTTAGTATCCACGGCGGTCATAGATGATGGCAAGGGCGAACAGTTGAATTGGTTCCGCATGACTCAAATGTCCGGACCTGTTACTCATAAGCTCTTGGCTGACATGTTGAAAGCTGAAAAAAAATACGCGGTTATAGAAGTATCCAGTGAAGGCTTGGCACAGCATCGACACTACGGCATTAATTTTGATATTGCCGTCTTTACCAACCTAACCCCGGACCACGTAGAAGCTCATGGTAGTTTTCAGGCCTATAAAGAAGCAAAGGCAATACTCTTCAAGGCTGTCAGCAAGAGACAAGAGACAAGAGACAAGAGACAGATAAATCCAAAGGTTCAAAAAACTATAGTCGCCAACTTGGATAGTGAACATGGTTTATACTATTTAAACTTTAAAGCAGATAAGCACGTCACCTATGCTATAGATAATGCATCAGCTAACTTAGTAGCAACTAATATCCAAACTACTCCGACTGGCAGTGTATTCGACTTGTCACTTGCCACTTGCCACTTGTCACTCCCGGGTAAGTTCAACGTATACAACGTACTAGCGGCTACAGCAGTAGCGCAGTCGCTCGGATTTGAAATGGGCGCAATCGCAACGGCAATCGATGAGCTCGGTCCGATACCGGGACGGATGGAAGTGCTTCAAACTCAACCGTTTACTGTCGTGGTTGATTACGCTCACGAAAAAGCTTCTATGGCTGCGCTCTACGAAGCCGTAAAGTCGTGGCCCCATAAACGCATTATCCAAGTCTTTGGCGCGACCGGCGGCGTGCGAGATAAATCACGCCGAACCGACTTGGGTTCGCTAGCCGGCAAATTCGTAGATATTGCGATCATAACCGACGAGGACCCCTTTGACGAGGACCCTCAGGCCATTATTCACGACATTGCGGACAAGGCGGCAGCGGAAGGTAAAATAATTGGTAAAAATTTATTTAGAAACCCAGATCGCCGAGGTGCGATTGCTAAGGCCTTATCGCTCGCCGAGCCGGGCGACTTGGTACTTATAACCGGTAAAGGCGCGGAACAACGCATTGCCCGAGCTAATGGCCAATACGAAAACTGGGATGATCGTACTGTAACTCGCGAGGTACTTGCACGCCCGACCAAGTAAATCGGTAATATTCTATATATTAAAATGCCCCGATTACATCGGGGCATTTTTATTCTTTCAATCTAAACCGCCACACGGTTAACCCTAACATGATGATTAACCAGACCAATAACACCAACAAAGGAGTTTGAATAGCTGCAAAAGAAAATGGGGCCGAATAAGCCGCCCGCAGTCCTTGCGCGACGTGGGTGATTGGTAAAACCTTGGCCACCCACTGCACCGCTATCGGCAAGGCGGTAATGGGGAAAAACATGTTCCCGAGGAACGTAAGCGGTAAACCGATGCCAGCAGTAATAGGTGCGGCGGACTGGTAGCTCCCGGCCATGGTGGAAATGAGCAAACCCAACATCAAAAAAATTCCCCCGCCTAAAACGGTTATTACAAAAATAGAAATAATGTTCCAATAAAACGGCGCACGGAAGAATATCACCCCGATAACCGTCAACAATGCAACTTGTGCCAACATAACTACTAATCTTGAAACGACAACCGCCAAAGCCAATTCCCACTGCTTGAGCGGTGTTACCAAGAACCGCTTTATAACTCCCTGGGCGCGCATGTCCACCATCCAATACCCAAGCCCGTAAATCCCGCCTTGCATAATAACGTAGGCAATAATGCCGGGTAGAACAAAGTGCGAATAACTAAACCCTAACTGAAAAAACCGGTTTATAGGCAAAAGCGACAAGGCACAGTATATAACCACCGGCAAGGCAATGGTCCAAAACAGCCCACCGGCATCCCGGTAGACTATTTTTAAATTTGCTTTTAAGAGTTCTATAAATGACATATGATCGCAGATGCGCAGATTGCGCAGATGACACGGATAGCAGACATCAAAATCTGTGTAAACCGTGATATCTGTGCATCTGTGGTTTAATTACTCTTCGTACGCTTTGCCGGTTAAATCTAAATATACATCTTCTAGGCTCGCTGTTTTTACGGTAAAGCCGCTAAAGCCAATGCTATGTTGCTTGAGCGTTTCCACAAGCCTGCCTATAATATCTAACGACTTAACCTCCAATACTACCTTTGGGTGCTGGTTATATACTTTCTCAATATGTTCTTCTAAACCCGACCATATACCGGCAGGCAGCTCCACACTGGTTAAAAACGACACCTGAGTGGTGTGCGAAAGGTCGTTAATTAACCGCTTTGGTTCATCAATTTTTAAAATACGCCCATGGTCCATAATCGCCACCCGGTTACACAGAAACTCCGCCTCCTCCATATAGTGAGTCGTCATAACCACGGTCACTCCCCGACCATTGATTTGTTTGATTAAATTCCACACGTCTCTGCGGGCTCGCGGATCTAGGCCGGTAGTGGGCTCGTCTAAAAAAATAATTTCCGGGTCGTTCACTAAGCTGGTCGCAATAGTAAACCGCTGCTTTTGGCCGCCGGATAAGCTTTTCACCCGTTCGCTCGCTTTTTCTTGTAAGCCCACAAAACCAAGTAACTGGTGCGGGTCTTTGCGCAATCCGTACAAAGAACCGAACAGATTGAGCAACTCAACCAAACTCAAAGCGGGTAAATATTCGCTCGATTGTAACTGTACGCCAATCCGCTTTTTTATGTCCTGGCTGTTGGTTATATTATTCAGTCCCAAAACGGTCACCCGGCCGCTGGTCTGTTGTTTTATACCCTCGATTATCTCTAGGGTGGTGGTCTTACCGGCTCCGTTAGGGCCCAAAATGCCGAATATTTCCCCTTTTTCGACGGAAAACCCAACCCCGCGCACCGCCTCAAACTCTCTCCCCCCGTTCTCCGTCGGCCGGGCTACTGTATAGCTCTTTTTTAAATTTTGTACTTCTATAACGCTGGACATAATAAAAGTATATCACTGGTCTATACTATATGTATAGATAATATACCTATATGAATAAACCTTTTCCCAATAATTTCTTCTGGGGTGCGGCAACCAGCAGCCACCAAGTGGAAGGCAGTCAGCATAACGATTGGACCGAGTGGGAGGCCAAGAACGCTACCCGGTTAGCCAAAGAGGCTCCCTCACGCTTTGCCAAGATTGCTCCCCGCTGGGAGGAAATAAAAGCAGAAGCAACTGACCCGGCAAATTATATTTCCGGTATATGCGACGACAGCTACACCCGATACTCGGAAGATATTCAACTGGTAAAGTCGCTCAATCTGAACGCATACCGATTCAGTCTGGAATGGTCCCGATTCGAGCCAACTCCAGGCGCTTGGGAGCAAACTGCGGTCGATCATTATCGAGCCATAATAGACGAGCTCAGATTGAACAATATAGAGCCATGGATTACTCTTTGGCACCGTAGTTTACCTATATGGGCAGATGAGCAGGGTGGATGGGAAAATAAAAAGACCGTTGCCGATTACGCCAGGTTTGTACAGAAAATAGTAAGTGAGTACAAAGATAGTGTACGATTTTGGATGCCGCTCAATGAACCGGAGTTTGAAATAATCGGCGGTTACCTCGGTGGGAACTATCCACCGCAAAAGAAAAGTCTTTTTGCAGCCAATAGAGCTTTTAATAACCTTGCTGAAGCGCATCGACAAGCTTTTTCCATAATTCACGAGCTGCGCCCGGACGCCATGGTGGGCATTCCCCACGCTGCCCTGGCGGTAGACGGCTATAAAAATCGTTTTTTAAACCGAAAACTCGCGCAAGCTGTTTCTTACTTTACCAACTGGAAATATTTAAACGCCATACAAAACCACACAGACTTTATTGGCGTGCAGTACTACACCAGAGGCACTATTAACCTCACTTTTAAACTACATACCACAAACAGTGCTGGCTTCCCATTCGTAGAACAGGTCGACTTAGGATTCCCGAAAAGCGATATGGGTTTTGAAATTAACGCGAAGGGTATTACCCCATATTTACAAGAGTGCTGGCAAAGATATAAAAAACCGATTGTGATTACCGAAAATGGGGTGGCGGACAAAAACGATACCTACCGAGCGCAATTCATTACAGATATTCTGATAGAGGTGGAAGAAGCTATTCAGAACGGCATAGATATTCGGGGCTACTTCCACTGGTCGTTGTTGGATAATTTTGAATGGGACAAGGGCTTCTGGCCGCGGTTTGGATTGACCGCCATTGACCGAACTACACAAAACCGCACAGTGCGCGACAGTGCACACGTGTACGCTACTATCGTAAAAAATAATCAATTATAAAATTGACGAGAGTGGCTTACATGCGTACACTTACACTCAGTTATGCAATCAATATGCGGCCTACATATCAATACGCTCATGTGCATGCGGCGCCTCCGACGACGTAGGTTTTAATGTGGGTAATTTATCTTCACGCCCTTTAAGCCTCCGCCGTACGGAGGCTTGTGGTTTAACCTCTACTTGTTAATTAAAAATTCCATTACATGCTTCCAACATTTTATATTTCGGATTGTTCAGACGATAACGTGCGGGTACGATACGCCGCACGCATTGCCGCCGCTACCCCTCAGGCGGGTGCCGTTCAGTTCGTCGGCGTCACCTCCGACTTAGAGGCAGCCGGCAACTTAGTTGACCTACTCGACGGCCTGGAGGGCGCAGAGGCACTCATCTTTGTAAATGTGGCACCTCGCGGAACCCAAAAAACAAAATGGCCAAACGGCACACCGTTCGGATACCTTCAGTGGAACCATAGTTACATCTTTACCACGATCGATGGCTATACTTTAAGTTTGCTACAAAAGATTAGTGAGGCTCCGCTAAACATACAAGTATTCGACATACCTACTGTGGTCCCCTTTCTAACTCCAGATACTGCTTTACAGGCACGTATTACTAAGAGCCAATTTCGAAGCTTTGATTTTTTGCCGCGAGTCGCGGGCCACATTCTTGGGGGCAATACCGTACCGACGGAACCACTCAACGGCATACCCGAGGCCCCAACCGCAGTTTGGTGGACAGATAATTTCGGCAACGCAAAAACCACTCTATTAACCCAAGACTTTATAGGTAAACCGGCAGATATCTTTGAAGTTCGCATAGGCGGAACTTTGGTTGGTTCAATACCGGTTTACGATCGCTTGAAGGACTTACCCCACGGAGAGGTGGGCATATACGCGGGCTCTTCCGGCTTTGGAGCTAAACGCTTTATGGAAATAACCAAACAAAAAGGCGAGTCTTTACTTCTCGGCGAAACGAGCCGGGCATTTAACCTAAAATCAGGGGATGTAATCGAGCTTAAAAAAGCCTAAAATCTACCTACTCTAAAACTGACCGTTTTGATATGCTGCTTGTATGCAATTTGAGCTTGTATCTAAATATAAACCGGCAGGCGACCAACCAAAAGCGATTGAGGGTCTTTTAAACTCGCTCAAAGCAGGCAATAAACACCAAACCCTGCTTGGTGTTACGGGTAGCGGTAAAACGTTTACCATGGCCAATGTGGTGGCTAATATCCAGCGACCCACGCTGGTTATGTGTCACAACAAAACCCTCGCTGCCCAGCTGGCCAGTGAGTTCCAGGAGTTTTTTCCGCATAATGCGGTACACTATTTTGTGTCCTACTACGACTATTACCAACCGGAGGCCTATATACCCCGTTCCGACACGTTTATAGAAAAAGAAACGCAAATAAATGAAGAAATTGACCGTCTACGCAACGCTGCCACCCAAAGCCTCCTCACCCGTAAAGACGTATTAATAGTGGCCTCAGTTTCCTGCATATACGGCTTGGGAAATCCAGCCGACTACATGGAATTGTCACTGGAAATAAAAAAAGGCCAAAGCTTAAAACGAGATAAGTTTTTACGGAGACTGACTGACTTGCAGTTTCACCGCAACGACATGGAGTTAAAACGTGGCACGTTTCGGGCCCAGGGAGACGTAGTAGAAATTGTCCTGGTCAGTGAAGACACCCTTATTCGTTTAGACTTTTTTGGTGATGAGGTAGAAAAGATAGAACGCCGCGACCTACTCACCGGTGATACGCTAGATGTATTAGACAGCATTCACATTTTTCCTGCTAAACACTTCGTGGCTACAGAAGATAAAATTCACGAGGCCATAGAAAGCATCCGCAACGAAATGTTGGATCGCCTAGCCGAACTCCGTGGGCAAGGTAAAATATTGGAAGCCGCACGGTTGGAACAACGGACTAACTTTGATTTGGAAATGTTGACCAATACCGGCTTTGTCGCGGGTATAGAAAACTACTCCCGCCACCTCGATGGCCGCACGGCCGGCGATCCGCCTTCTACGCTTATAGATTATTTCCCTGACGATTTTCTTTTATTCGTAGATGAATCACACCAAACCATACCGCAAATTGGCGGCATGTATAACGGCGACCGAGCCCGGAAAATGAACCTGGTAGATTATGGTTTTCGCTTACCCAGTGCCATGGACAATCGTCCGTTACAGTTTGCTGAATTTGAAAAAAAAGTGGACCAGGTCGTGTACGTATCTGCCACCCCCGGACCATATGAATTACGAAAAAGCTTGGAAGAGAACGAAAAAATTGCAAATTTTAAATTGCAAATTGCAAATTCGAAAACCCAGAAATCCAATCAACAATCTGCAATCAACAATCTGCAATTACCCACCGTGGTGGAGCAAATCATCCGCCCCACGGGTCTTATTGACCCCACCATTGAAGTTAAACCTATTAAACACCAAGTGGATGACCTGCTTGAACAAGTAAAACTGCGAGTTGCCAACCACCAACGCGTGCTGGTAACTACGCTTACCAAGCGCATGGCCGAGGAGCTCACCGAGTACTTAAAAGAGGCCAATGTAAAAGTTCAATATATTCATAGCGAAGTAGAAACCTTTGACCGACTTGAAATACTTCGCGATCTCCGCCTTGGCGTGTTTGACGTGCTGGTGGGTATAAACTTACTCAGAGAAGGCCTAGATTTGCCTGAGGTATCCCTGGTGGCAATTCTTGATGCGGACAAAGAGGGCTTTCTTCGCAGCGAAACTGCTTTTATGCAAATTATGGGTCGCGCGGCCAGACACCTAAATGGCCATGTTATTATGTACGCCGATCGGATGACCGGTTCTATGGAGCGAGCAATAACCGAAAC
>JAEUSE010000037.1 GCA_016788805.1 Candidatus Doudnabacteria bacterium | reverse complement strand
AATACCACCACTACTTGCCACACCACCAGCGCCGCCAGCTGCTCCCGCGCCGCCAACTCCACCGATCGCGTTAGTACCACCAGCACCGCCAGCGCCACCGGCACCAGCATTACCACCAGCACCGCCTGTAGTTGCAACACTGCCAGTGTTATATACCACCCCTATCGGACCAAGAATATAGTTCCCGATTACACCACCACCAAAAGCAGCACCACCAGCACCGCCAGCTGCACCAGCAGCTCCTGCTCCACCTGTGGTTGATGCAGCTCCAGTACCCCCAGCGCCGCCATTACCACCCGCACCACCAGCGCCGCCAGTTACGGTAATAGTTCCTGTTGAATATGAATTTAAAATTTCACCATTGGAAGTATATCCAACCACGCCACCAACATAAGCAATACCACCACCGGCGCCAGCCGTTCCAGCTACCCCAGCCAAACTAGTTGCGCCATTACCACCATTAGCACCTGCACCACCGGCGCCAGCCGTTCCTGTCACTGCTCCAGTTGAATAATCATTCACTAGCGAAGTTCCGGAATTATTTCCTACAACACCGCCAGCATAAATAATTCCTCCCACAGTCGCAACACCACCAGCGCCAGACAATGCTCCTGACCCTCCGGTACCACCAGCGCCAGCCGCACCACCGGCGCCAGCCGTTCCTGTCACTGCTCCAGTAGTATGATAACTCCCTGAAATTGTGAGGGTGTTATTCCCTGCCACTCCTCCTATATAGAGAACACCACCAGCGCCGCCAGTACCGCCAGTTATACCAGCCAAGTTTGCTAAACCAGCTACACCCGTTGCTCCTGCACCGCCGGCGCCGCCAGTACCCGTTACGGCATTAGTCGAAAAGGAATTTTGAATAGCACCAACATTGCTACCAACAACACCTCCACCATATGCAGAAGTTACGTTTGCAGAACCACCAGCGCCCGATGCACCACCAGCACCATTTGCACCACTAGACCCTTTTGCGCCACCAGTACCACCAGTTCCACCGGTACCACCGGCACCCCCCGTTACGGTGACGAGACCGGTATTAGAATTTGAAATTAAAACTACTCCAGTATTTAACCCGACCAAACCTCCAGCGTACGCGCCGCCACCCGCGCCGCCTGTGCCACCTGCGCCGCCAGTTCCACCGGTATGAGCTGTACCCGCTGCTGCACTCCCACCGGTACCACCGGCTTGTCCGTTTTGCCCAGCATAACCAGTGGCAGTTACGTCACCTGTCGCATAGTTTGGAGCGGTAACACCGCTCACTACACCGTCAGAACTATTTTGTCCAACTAAACCACCTGCATACGCAATACCACCGGCACCACCCGCGCCGCCGGCACCACCGGTTGCAGCAGTTCCGGTAGTTGCAACCGCACTAGCCCCTGCTGTTCCACCGGCCGAACCATTCCCAGGCGTACCTCCAGTAGCAATTACATCGCCTGTCGCATAGGAAGCAAAACGAATGTTCCCCAAATTATTTCCAACCAAACCGCCGGCAAAACTAGCGCCACCAGCTGCGCCCGTACCACCGGCGCCACCGGCGCCACCAATAGCTGCCGTGCCACCGGCGCCACCGGCGCCTGCTGTACCTGCCGAACCGCCTGTTCCACCAGTAGCAATAACATTGCCAGTTGCAAAAGATGTAACAACAATACCGGAGTTAACCCAACCTATAAGACCGCCTGTATAACTTATGCCCCCGACACCTGGCGCACCTACTCCACCACCGGCGCCACCAATACCGGAACCAGAGTTAGTTCCACCGGCGCCACCATTTCCCGAATTACCGCCTGCCCCGCCAGTTCCGGTAACCGCTCCGGAAATGCTGACATTAGAAATTGTACCAGCGTTATAGCCTGCCAAACCTCCAATATATAAAATACTGCCCGCAGCGCCAATAGTCCCAGTTCCGCCAACAGTTGGAGTTACACCAGAGCTTCCGGCCGCACCATCGGATCCATTACTACCAGCAATCCCGACACCTGCAATACCCGCATTCGTCAATGTCAAATTTTGAATACTACCAAGAGTATAGCCAAATAACCCAACATAACTTACAGTTGTTGAGTTAATAAATAAATTGCTTATAGCAAATCCTGCGCCATCAAAATTTCCAGTAAAGTTTGTAGTATTCGTTCCAACCGGTACGAATCCTTCCCCAGAATTCCAACCGGTTGTTACCGATGCATCGATGTTACCGTTTAACTGATATGAGTTTGCAAGATTAGTTTTCATTGCCTGCAAACCATACACATCAAAAATTATAAATGGGTCTGTACTAATACCAGTCCCGGTATACCGCCTAAATGTTCCCGTTGTAAGAGAGAAGCTTCCTGTTGCAGAAAAAGTATCTGTTTCTGGGTTAGGTGTTGTCCAAGTTGCAGCTGACGTTTGCGAATAGTTACCGGATTGACCACCTGAGTTAGTAATAGCAACGTCCGCATTTTGAGTAATGGTACCCGTATACCCGTTTATGGTTAACGAACCAATGGTTACCGGAACATCAATCGTTACGGCAGCAGAACCAGAAGTCGCATCAAAGAAAACATTAGTTGTGGCATCGGGTAAGTTCCCAGCTCCGGGTGCGCCGCCGGAGGTTGTTGCCCAGTGGTTTGCCGCATCGGACCAATTACCTGCACCACCGACCCAGTACGCGTTGGCCGGTGGGTCAATAATAAAATCTATATCCAGGTTGCCGTAAATTTTTAAATCAAACGTGTCTGTCGGTACAACCAACCCGGAAAGCAGCACTCGATACTTTCCATCATGATTAATATTTTGAAAGGTTGCCACCAACAGCCCATCTAATGTATACACTTCCACCGAACCGGGCTGTGTGGGGTCATTGGGTTTTGCATACAGCGTAATATCGTTTTCAGCGTTCAACTGTTTTTCAAAAGTCACTCGCACATACTGTCCAAATGCAACGGTCGCATACAGACCATCTCGCTGTTTTACTAAATCATAAATATCGGCCAGTACATTTTTCTGTTCATCAAGCAGTAACGCCTGAGAAAGAAAAATGATCTGAAATGTCTGCACGGACAAGTGGGGTACTACCCACGCAACGTGATCTAAGTACCCATTACCATCGGTGTCTGTGGCAACAAATTCCATGTCTTGATTGCCATTGTTCTGCCATTGAATTTTAATTTGCGCTTCTTGGCCGACTTTAAAAATTTCCGGAATGTTTGTTTCCACCGGCACGTCCACCATAGGACGCGCCAGCTCTTGTTCAGGCGTAGCGGAAACAATAACTGTCTTTCCACTGTTGGTGAGTTGCTCTTCTACCTTGGGAGTCAAATCCAACACAACAGTTTCAGCTACATCCGTGGACGTATTTTCTAAAGCATCTCCGCTCGAAGAGGTACCCACCTCGGGGACAACAGCATCCGGAGTCAATACAGGCTCCGGAACCGAAGCTGTGTCTGAGGGAACTTCTACTTCCGGGGTCACGGACGCTTCTACCTCTGACTCAGTTGCGGGCGCCGGGATATCACTTGCTGCGGGAGTGTCTTCGCCTACGAGGGGAACACTTTGTACTTCCTCAGAACTCTGGTCTTGTGTGAGCACCTCTGGACTACTAGCCATCTCAGGCGAAGCGACTATCTCATTGGCCGGCGCTGAAGGCACGCTGGCTGCATCGCTCGTATCGGAAGCGGCCTCTGTAACCGGAACAACAACTTCCGGAATAAGCACCTCCGCAACAACAGCCGGCGCAGACGTTTCCGGAGTCGTAACGGAGTCAGTCTGAACCACCGTTTCCGAACTAACATCTTCGGCCGCAAAAGACTGAACCGAAGCGCCGAGAAACAAAAAGCCAGCCGCTACAGAGAGGCTCGCGAGAAGAGTAAACCTATGGATAAGCTTATTTGTATGCATTACGGGCTGAGTTCGCGAAAGGGTAATTTTGTTTCGTTTGAGTAACTTTTGTAGCATCAATTTCTATGCTATTCCTACATTAATTATAATTAATTATTGGGTGAATGTCCGCAGAGACAAATAAATATTTTCCTCAACGGTTATTCCTAGTCCCGACCTGCATTCACCTCCTCCACCCTCTTCTCCTAAGAACAGTTCCCAACCTAAAAAGCCACAGAACGACGACATGGAACATAACCATAAGGGTTATGTTTAATCTTTTAAACCTCAAAAATAAAATTACGAGAGATTTAGTAAACCCATTTATGCAAGGAAATTTATACCAAGACTTTTACATACGTTATAAACCTATCGGTCATCAAATATAAAAAGTATAATTTTGTATTTATGTGCGTGAAACGACAATATTTTTACATTTAACCAAAATCAGTGCATAGAAAAAATGTAGCTTTATACGATTCGTCAATACCAAACTCTGTGTCTTATTATTTGGTTGTAATGAGCAATTTTTGAAAAATATTTATCCACACAAAAACTACCCAAACCACCCAATGTTATCCACGCTCGCTCATATAAAAAAGCCACCCGGGCAAGCCGAGTGGCCATACGTTCATGCTCCTCGCTCAATCCCTACTCTCCGGAGTAGGCCTTTTGCAGCTCAGCAATATTAAATTTCTTCATCTTGAGAACAGCTTGGGTGAGCCGGGCTTTTTGCTCAGGCGTTCCTTTGCCCATCATTTCGTTCATTGCTGTGGGGACTATTTGCCAGGAAACACCAAACTTGTCTTTGAGCCAACCACACTGCTCCGCCTGCGGCACGGCAGAGAGCTGTTCCCAGTAGCAATCTATTTCCTCTTGCGTCTCGCAGTTCACAATAAAAGAAACGGCTTCGTTAAACACAAACGCATGCGGTCCGGAGCTGTCCATAGCCATAAAGTTTTGCCCGAGCAAACTAAACCGCGCGTGCTTTATGTAACCGGCAACATCCCCCTCGCCCTCTTCGTAGGGTACGAGCATTTCCACGTTTGACTCAGGGAATACGGTTGCGTAAAACTCTACTGCCTCTTGAGCCTGACCGGCCATACCTTGCGTGTACATAAGCAACGGTGTTACGCGCTGCGGGAACTTGTGATGTTCGCTCAAGGAAAGCTGCCAGGTCAACCCAAACCTATCCTGCACCCAGCCATACTTTTGCGCCCACGGGTAGGTGTCAAACGGCATAAGCGCCTTGCCACCTTCTATAAGCTTGTCCCACACGGCGGTAATGTCTTGTTCATTCTCAAACACCACAAACAGAGAAATGGACGGGTTAAATTTAAAATACGGTCCGGCGCTAATGGCCATAAACTTTTGCCAGGCCAGCGTAAAATGTACAATGTCGCAGTCACCGGAGGGTGTGTCTTTTATAACGTTTACGCTATCTACTTTCGAGTCAGGCAACAAGGAGACATAGAACTCACTCGCCCCTTTAGCCTGAGTATCAAACCATAAATGGGTAACAATCTTTTGCATATAATTATATATAGACTGCCTTAAACTTTCGACCAGACGGCGTAGTCAACACTTACCCCACTCCTCACTTTATGACTATGCTATACTATTTATATATAGAAGCTCATCCGAAGCTCAAAACATACTTATTTGTTTTGGGCTCCTCTTTTTATGCAGTTCACTTCGACCACCATACACGACCACGTAGACTACGAACTGCGATGTCGTAATTGCTCTAAGCTGCTTGGTAAGCACGCCCTAGAAACAGCCACTATAGAAATTAAGTGCACCCGTTGCGGGACTATCAATTCTATCTTAGACGGCAAGGACACCCTCATCTATATTACTTCCGCCGAGGGGAACATTATATATGCCAACGAGCAACTCGAAGCTATTACCGGCTATACACTCGTAGACGTGCTCGGAAAGACCCCGGCTATTTGGGGCAAACAAATGCCCGAGGAGTTTTATCAAAGTTTTTGGAAGACCATACTCGTGCAAAAGAAAGCGACAGTCGTACATCTTACCAACAAACGAAAAGACGGCACGCTCTACGAATGCACCAGCCGAGTCTCGCCAATTTTAGACGAACGAGGAGAAGTACAATATTTTTTAGGTATACAAACTATCATTAACTAAAATAAACCCGTATATGCAACCCGCACCCATCTTGCCTGGAGAGCAAGAACGGCTGGAGTCCCTCCAAGCCCTCGGGTTACTGGACAAAACAAGTCCAGAAGAGCGGTTCGACCGCCTAACCAAAGCAGCAGTAGACTTCTTCCACGTCCCCATTTCTACTATTAGCCTTATTGGTCAGGATAAAGAAACATACAAATCATGTCAGGGTTTAGAACAACGCACCTGCGACCGCACCGTATCGTTTTGCGGCCATGCCATGTACAGCAAATTTGTTTTTATCGTAGAAGACACGCTCAAAGATGAGAGGTTCAAGGACAATCCGATGGTCGTAGGCCCGCCATATATTCGCTTTTACGCCGGAGTTGCCCTACACAATGATGTTACCCATGCGCCCATTGGGGTGTTCTGCATCAAAGATACACAACCCCGAAACTTAAGCGTAGCTGATATTGACTATCTACTTAAGCTCGGCTCTCAAGCAGAACGGGAGCTAAATACCAAACCATAACTAACCGACTCGCGCAGTCTCGTCGCCCTACTCCAAACACACCTCTCGCCAGACCACCCTCATCAACCCACAGCCGAGCAATGGAATGAGACGGAAATACTTCGTGGACAAGCGTGGCTACGCTCACATTCGTGCCATCCACCCGCTCTTTTTTCAAGAATGGTGCCCTTGGGCACTGTATTCGCCATACGCTATACCCGCTGCAGGAAGCACGAACAACACGTGTATACCACCAGCCCAAAAAGTCTTGACGCGCGTAAGGATTTCCTCCGGATACGTCTTTAGCGCATAGACTCCGGAAATGAATATAGATAAACAGAAAGGTCACCCAACTTCCCACCGTATTTTTAAGGTAAGATTAACATTAAGAACTGACCTCCACCTTAAAGCCGGCGTAGGCAAAACGGTTCATTTCAAACGGCATGTCCATTTTCTCTCCGTACTTTTTCGCAAAATACGCCATAACTTTTTTGTTGACCGCGTCGCGGTGAGAGCGAGACTTGTACACAATAAACGAAAACCACACGGCCTCGGTTGGCCTGGCTTGCACGAGTTTAGGAAAGGTAAGCACAACACCTTTGGGCTTTGCGTCGTCTATAACACACTCTTTGTAGTCCAACGCGCCAAACCGCTTCCACACCACACTGGCTTCTTTGGCCATTTTAAGGTAGGCGGCTTTATTCTTTTTTGGTATGGAAATTACAAACCCATCTACATACGTTCCTTTTGCCATATTTTTTAATTAATTTCTAAAAATGAAATCCGTACGTATATACTATCAAAAAAATAGATGCCAGACCAAAAGAAACCAATTACATAGACAGTATGAGACCACCAAGCCTAGCGGGCAATTTTGAGTAATAGTTTACTAGGAATTATCTACTAACATTTCGTATACTCTTTTTGCCACAGCTTCTGGAGATAGGTTTGTAGTATCGACAATTTCTACTCCGTACTTTATTACCTCTTCCCGAAAAGGGTTAGAGTAGTACATGCTGTCATCTACAAACTTCTGTACGGTCTTTCCGGCCACCGTTCTATTTGCTCTATACTCTCTAGAGTTTGGTAGCGGCTCCAAAGCCTTGCGCTAATTGCTTCTTTATCTGCATCGAGAAAAACAAAACCTACCTCCGGGTCCTGAGCTTCGGATGGTTTTACAAATCCGCACACAATAGTCCTAATGCCTTTATTTGCATTTTCTTTTCCTAAACCTATCC